>DATNMT010000185.1:0-3102 GCA_035602495.1 Bradyrhizobium sp. | reverse complement strand
GCTTTCGGCGAGGTTCACGGCGCCAAGCTGACGGGCCTTCTTCGCGCCGCGCGGGACATCAAGTCGGTTCCGGTGCTGATCCTGTTCGACACCGGCGGGGTACGCTTGCAGGAAGCCAATGCCGGCGAATTAGCTATCGCAGAGATCATGCGCGCACTCGTGGAAGCGCGCATGGCCGGTGTGAAGGTTATCGGTCTGATCGGTGGCCGCGCCGGCTGTTACGGCGGCGGCGGACTGATTGCCGGCTGTTGCTCGGCGCTGGCCGTATCCGAGCAGGGCCGTATCAGTGTCTCCGGTCCCGAGGTCATCGAGACCAATCGCGGCGTGGAGGAATTCGACTCCAGGGATCGCGCGCTGGTATGGCGCACGATGGGCGGCAAGCACCGGCGGCTGCTCGGCGGCGCCGATGCTTTCTCGGACGATACGATACAAAGCTTCCGTGACACAGCCCTGCAATTGATCGAATCCGCGCCAGCATTCGGGGCAGGCGTGCTGAAAGCAGAGCAAGCGCGTCTGGAGGAGCGGTTACAACGCTTCGGCGCCTGCGCCGACGCCATCGATATCTGGAGTGCTGAGGGTGTCTCCGACGCTCAGGCCGTCCCTGCCTTGCCCGCAGAACAATTCATCGCTCTCGCCGACAAGGTCTGGAGGCCGCGCCATGACGCTCGATTACATTCTCGCCTCGCTGTTTCCAGAAGGCCATGACGTCAAGCACGATGATGGTTTGCTGCTGGGGTCGGGGTCGTTGAGGGCCGGTGGCCGCGCGGTGGTGGTTGGCGTTACCGGTCGGACTGCGCTCGGTGTGGACGAGGCGATTCGCCTGTCGCGCCACGTCCTGGATGCGATGGAGCGCGGCGGTACCGGCCCTATTTTGGTGCTGGTGGACAGCGACAGTCAGCGAATGAGCAAGCGCGACGAGCTTCTGGGATTGAACGAGTTTCTTGCTCACCTCGCTAAATGCCTGATCTACGCTGACATGCAAGGCCGCCAAACCGTGGGGCTGCTCTACGGTCACAGCGCCGCCGGCGCCTTCCTCGCGACGGCGTTGGCAACTCGCACGCTTGTGGCGCTGCCGGGCGCCGAGCCGACGGTGATGGATCTACCCTCTATGTCCAAGGTGACCAAGCTCTCCATCGACGTCCTAAAGGAAAAAGCCAAGTCCACGCCAGTTTTCGCTCCGGGGTTGGACAACCTGGCTCAGACGGGCGGGGTGCTCGCAATCTGGGACGAGAAAGGCTCATTGGCTAAACGGCTAGAGGCATTGCTGAATCAAGCTCAAAACAGGGGAGATCAGCGCGATCGCCTCGGAAAAATTCGAAACGGGCGCCCGAAGGCGGCCGATATCGCGGAGCGCGTACATGATCTCGCACTCCTGTCAGAATAATCAGAGGGTGCGCCGCCACGATCTGATCTTCGTGTCGCCGGTGGCGTGGCACTCCCTGCTTAAGACGCGTGACGATCTTTTCGAAGAACCGTTGGTGGTCGACTGGGCCGGTCGGGGCTGGCCTCTTGTCGCACGTCGCGCCATGCCCGGCGACACGGTCGGAGTAGCGCTGGGTTTGCCTCTGCCGCCGTTTGCCGGCAAACGGCGCCTCTCTTTCCTTATGCAACCAGACGACATCGTCTCGACAGCACCGCCGCTCGAGTTGAGCGCTACCATCAATGTAGCACCGGAGTCCTGGCGGCACACTTTGGATCAAGTGGCGGACCTGGCTTCGCGGCATGGCGTGGAGGCGCGAGTCTTCGGCAGTCTGGCGTGGCAGACGCTCACAGGACTGACCTATCTGACCGCGAGTTCTGATCTGGATATTCTCCTGCCGATCCGTCGCAGTAGCGATCTTGCCCAGCTGACCACGGACCTTGCTACGATCGAAGCTGCGGCGCCCATGCGCTTGGACGGCGAATTGGTGCGCGACGATGGCGTTGGTGTGAACTGGCGCGAAATCCACGCAGGCGCGCGCGAGGTGCTGGTCAAGAGCACAGGCGATGTCGCTTTGCTCGACACGAACCTCTTCTTCAGCAGTGAGATTCTGTCATGACGAAGGCTCTGGCGCTTCGCTCGCAACAAGACCGCCCTTGCGCGACGCGGCTGGTGAGCTTTCACGACGCAGCGGCCATCGCCTCCATGGCCGTCCGTTGTCTTTTACTTGAGTTAGAAACCTGGCCGAAGCCAGGACTTGTCAGCCATATCGACCCGGGTAGCCATGCGGACATGAACGCAGGGACATTCTGCCGCAGCGCCGCCGCGATCCATCCCTTTCTCCACGCCCTGGCAGAAGCCGGCGCTCAGGGCTGTGGCATGGGACGTCTCAGGGTCATCGGTCTTGATGCCGAAGCTGCCATGTTTGCTGCGACGACCGGCGTCAACACCCATCGCGGCGCAATCTTCGGCTTGGGATTGCTTTGCGCAGCCGCCGGCGCTAGGTCCGCCGGACGAACACATCCTGCAACGCCGCTTGGGGCCGTGGTGTCCCGCCTGTGGGGTAGCGACATCCTAGACGGGCCTGTGCTGCTGCACAGCCATGGAGGTGGGGCACGCCGGCGCTACGGAGCGGGCGGTGCCCGATTGGAGGCCGCCCAAGGATTTCCGAGCGTCTACGAGATCGGCCTACCTGCTCTACAGATAGGTGCCCTGATCGCACCCGATGACGCCGAAGCGGCGCGCGTGCAGGCCTGTTTCGGGTTGATCGCAGCACTTGAAGATACGAACCTTCTGCACCGGGCCGGTCTGGCCGGCCTTTGCTTCGCCCAACGCGCCGCGCGCGGTTTTCTTGACGACGGCGGCGTGGGCCAACGCGACTGGCGCGCGCGGGCCAACATCGTCCACCATTCGTTCGTCACACGCCGGCTGAGCCCGGGCGGGTCTGCAGACCTTCTCGCCATGAGCCTCTTCGTCCAGGCTTACGAAACGGAGTCTCTCCGATGCCGCACGTGATCTTGATGGCGCTGGCGCCCATTTTCTTCGTAATGGCTCTCGGTTTTTTCGCCGGACGAATGCGCGCGATCGATAACCATCATGTCGACGAACTCAACGCCCTCGTCATGAATTTTGCCCTGCCGGCGTCTCTGTTCGTGGCGACGGCCTCTGCCCCACGCAGCGAG
>DATNMT010000181.1:0-12656 GCA_035602495.1 Bradyrhizobium sp. | reverse complement strand
GAACAATTCCTCGCCGCTGGTTTCGATGAAGCGGAAGCCCGGGCTTAGCGGAGGCGCCGGGCTCTGCGCGCGGGCGGCATGCGACGGCAACAAGATCGCCGTCGCTGTCATGACCGCGAGGCCCGCGGCAAGAATCGTGCTTCTCCCCCTCACGTCTTGACCACCCGCTCGTGCAGCCTGGCGATAGCGTCGAGCGACGACAGGATCGCGCCCTCCTGCCACGCCGGAATGTAGGAGGCGTGCTCGCCCGCCAGCGCGATCCTGCCGTCGATCTGGCAGAGATTGCCGTAATGCTCGGCCCTTGTGTTGTCGGTCCAGTCGCCGGCGCAGCCGAGCGTAAAGGGCACGCGATGCCAGGCCACGGCGATGCCGTTCTCGAATTCGTCGCGGTATTGCGGATGCAGGCGGGCGCCGAATTCGACAGCGCGGGCGACCCGCTCGGCCGGCGGCATCGCGGTGAACTCGAAGGCGTTGGGACCGTCGAACAGATAGGCGCCGAGCAGCACGGCTTTCCCGGCGCGATTGAAGCCGGTGTTGGGATAGGCAATCTGCCGGATCGGCAAATCGGTGTAGCTGATGCCGCCGTAGATCGCCTCGTCCTCTTCCCAGAAGCGGCGCTTGAACTGCAGGCCGATCTTGACCGACGCCGAATAGGGCACGGCGTCGATCGCGCCCTTCATGCGCGGGCCGATATCGACGGGAAGCTGGCTCAGGATCGAAAGCGGGATGGTGCAGATGCACCAGTCGGCTTTGGCCTGCTGCGGCGCGCCCGGTGCCTTGAGATCGGTATAGGTAACGGTGACGCCGCGGTCGTCCTGCTGGATCCGCGTCACCTTGGCGTCGTAACGGATGACGTCGCCGATCTCTCTGGCGAACGCCTTGCCGATCATGTCCATGCCGCCGGCCGGCTGAAACATCGTGGTCTGGAATTGATAGCGCGCGAAATTCTGCAAATAGCGCCACAGCCGCGAATTCAGGATATCGGACAGCGCGATCGGCTCGCCGGCGACCGGAACGGCGCCAACGCCGCCGCCGGGATCCCTGGCGTAGCCGCGCAGATCGGCGGCAACCAGATTGGCCTTGTAGGCGTAGTTGCGGTCGAGCGCGCCCCACGAGCGCAGCGCCTGCAGCAGGATCTCGCGATCCTCTTTGGTGACGGCCTCGTCGAGCTTGCCCTGTTGGGTGGCCTTGGCGAGCAATTCCGAAACCTGGCCCTGGAAATCGGTCTTGATGTCGCGGATGCGCTGCGGGGCGCCGCCGAACGCCGCGGTCGAATGCAGCAGCGCGTTGTGATTGAGCTGGATGAACGGCTCGAGCGCGACGTTCAGGCGCTTGCAGTAATCGAGAACCGCGCGGTGGTGATAGGGAATCCGCCACGGGCCGGGGTTGATGTAGAGGCCTTGCTCGAACTCGCAAGTCTGCGTGGCGCCGCCAAGCTCGGTGATGGTATCCCCGCCGCGCAAGGTCCAGTTGCGGCCGCCGGGGCGGTTGTTGTACTCCAGAATCCGGACGCTGTAGCCGGCCTTGCGCAGCTCAAGGGCGGCCGTCATGCCGGCGAGCCCGGCGCCGAGGATCAGTACCGACGCGCCCTTCGGATCGCCATCGAGTTTGATGGGCCCCTTGTAGCCGGAGTCGCCGGCAAACCCCAGCGACGTCATCGCGTGATACATCGCCGCACTGCCGGAGACCGCCCCGATCAGGGACAGCAGATCGCGCCGGCTGACGGGGACAGGCTCGCTTGGCATCGTTGCTTGTTGCCCAATTGTTATGCGGCAGCACGACCAAGACACAAGCACATTGTCCTCGCCGCGAAAAGTGCCACCCCTGGCGACGAAATCAATTGACGGTGTTCCGGTCGATCTATCGAATGGGTCAACGAACTCCCCGAACCCGGTTGTTCGAGGCGCAACCGTTGGTTTTCTGAAGGCATTTTTTGAGAGCAAAGCACTGACATGTGGGGATCGATACTGACGGAATGGGCAAGCCTGATTCTGCGCTGGCTGCACGTGGTGGCCGCGATCGGATGGATCGGCAGCTCGTTCTATTTCATTCATCTCGACCTCAGCCTGAAGCCGTACGGCGACTTGCCTGAGGGCGCCGATGGCGAGGCTTGGCAGGTCCATGGCGGCGGCTTCTACCGCATCGTGAAATATCTGGTGGCGCCGGCCAAAATGCCGGACGAGCTGACCTGGTTCAAATGGGAGGCCTATACGACCTGGCTGTCTGGTATCGCGCTGATGGTGGTCGTGTACTATCTCGATGCCGAACTGTTCCTGGTCGACAAGGCCAATATCGACCTGACGCCGCTGCAGGCTGGCTTGTTTTCGCTCGGTAGCCTCGCGCTGGCGTGGCTGCTCTATGAAGGCGCCTGCCGGTCGGGGCTGGCCAGGCGCGAACTGCCGTTTGCGATCGGCGGCTACCTGTTTCTGGTCGGCCTCACTTACGCCTTCACCCATGTGCTGAGCGGACGCGGCGCGTTCAACCAGATCGGCGCGATCGTCGGCACCATCATGGTCGCCAACGTCTTTGCCGTGATCATTCCCAACCAGAAGAAGGTCGTAGCCGCCCTGTTGGCCGGCAAGGCGCCCGACCCCGCGCTCGGCAAGACCAGCAAGGAACGCTCGGTTCACAACAACTACCTGACCTTGCCGGTGATCGTGCTGATGATCAGCAATCACTATCCGCTGTTGTTTGCGACCCGCTACAACTGGCTGATCGTGGCAATCGTGCTCGCGCTCGGCCCGATCATCCGGCATTTCTTCAACGAGCGGCACGCCGGGCGGAAATCGCCATGGTGGGTGTGGGGTGTCGCCAGCGCCGGCATGATCGCGATCGGGCTGCTGTCGGCCGCCGGTCCCCGCGACATCAAGACCGGCGCGCTGGCCGCGCCCGCGACCTATGCCAATGTCGAGGAGATCGTGCTGTCCCGCTGCAGCATGTGCCACGGCGCCGAGCCGGTGTGGGCGGGGATCGTGACCGCGCCGCGGGGCATCCTGCTCGACGATGCCGAGCACATCCATCGCAACGCCCGGCTGATCGGGCGCAACGCCGCCTGGTCGAGCGCGATGCCGCCCGGCAATGTCACCGAGATGACCGGCGAAGAACGGGCCCAGATCGCGGCCTGGCTGGCGGCCCCGGACCAATAAACGGCCAATCCTGTTTTGATGCTCATCCAGGCGGCCGCGGCGGATTCTTCACCGGCGGCGCGCGGTTGCGAGCTTGATCTTTGTCAAAAGCTCCCCAGTTGGGGCTTGCTGGTCCGACGAGATGATCAGACGCACGGACATGTGGGATACCCGCTCGACCATAAGCCGATGGGCGCACGTTCTGGAACGGACCGGGCTCGCTTTGACCGGGGCTTCCTGCGGGCTGTTCGTGGCCGCGCATGTGGGGCGCGCCAATATCGACCTGATCGGTTCGGCCGCCACCGTGCTGGCGATGATGCTTTACGGAGCGGCCGGTTTCTATCTCGGGATCGACCTGCCTCCGGCGCCGCCGGATCACCGCATGCACCTGCCGCTGCGGCGCCGGCTCGGCACCAAGGAGGACGCGGTGGAGCTGCTGAGCGCGGCCGGCACCTTCCTCGCCGCGGCCGCGGCGGTGGTGTCCGTCTCCAGCATCGTTCTGGACGAGACCGCGCATGCGCCTACCGCAATCCTGATCAGCCTGTGCTGGGGGATCGGCACCACCATGCAGATCGCCGCCGGCATCATTACGCGGACGCGGAGCGAGAATTCCTCGATCCTATAGGCAAACCGCAATTATTCGCCCTCGCGCCCGATTGACGGAACAGCACGGCCGTACAACACTTGCCGCGCGTCCCGGCCTGGCGCCGCATTGTCGTCGGCCGGACGTTGCAGGAGTTGCATAAGCGCGAGAGGGCCAATGGCGGCAAAGGATCCCGTCAACTGGATGCTGTCCGAGGCGATCGATCAGCTCGCCCGCGCCGAACGGCTGCGCCAGCAGTTCTTCAGCCTGCAGGCGAAGGCGGGCGCGCAGGAGTCCTACTGGGAACCGCCGATCGACGTGCTGGAGACCGAGCGGGAATTCCTCATCCTGGTGGCGCTCCCCGGCGTCGACCCCGAACAGGTCGAGGCCGTGATCGAACACGGCACGCTGATCGTCAGCGGCAACCGGGTGCTGCCGGACGAGTTGCGCGACGCCCGGATTCATCGGCTCGAGCTGCCGCAGGGCCGGTTCGAACGCCGCATCGCGCTGCCCATCGGACGCTACGCCGTCAGCCGCTTCGCCGTGAACGGATGCGTTGCGTTGCGGCTGGCGAAGTCCGTGTGAGGGTTTGGTCATGGCGCGAGAGGAATCCGCTTCCACTTCGTCCGCCGCCCCGCAGGCGGATGCCGTGCCGATCCCTAACGACGCCCTGATCATCGTCCCGGTCCGCAATACCGTGCTGTTTCCGGGCGTGGTCGCGCCCATCACCATTGCGCGGCCGAAATCGGTCGCCGCGGCCCAGCAGGCGTTGCGCGAACAGCGGCCGATCGGCATCCTGTTGCAGCGAAACCCAGAAGCCGAAGACCCCACGCCCGACGACCTCTACCGGATTGGCACGGCCGCCAACATCGTCCGCTACATCACGGCGCCGGACGAGACCCATCACCTCATCTGCCAGGGCGTGCAGCGCGCCCGGATGCTCGATTTCCTTCCCGGCACGCCCTTCCCCGCCGCGCGGGTGCTGCATATTCCCGAGCCCACCACGACCTCGCCGGAGATCGAGGCGCGATTCCTGAATCTGCAGCGGCTCGCGATCGAAGCGATCCAGCTGTTGCCGCAAGCGCCGCCGGAACTGCTCAATGCGTTTCAGTCGGTCACGTCACCGGCGGCGCTCGCCGATCTCGCGACCTCCTACATGGACATCAAGCCGCAGGACAAGCAGGAGATTCTGGAGACCATCGATCTTGGGGCGCGGATGGAGAAGGTGTCGCGCCACCTCGCCGAGCGGCTCGAAGTGCTTCGCCTGACCGCCGAGATCGGACAGAAAACAAAAGCCACCTTCGACGAGCGCCAGCGCGAGGCGATCCTGCGCGAGCAGATGGCGACCATCCAGCGCCAGCTCGGCGAAGGCGACGGCAAGACGCAGGAAGTCGCCGAGCTGAACGAGGCGATTGCCAAGGCGCAGATGCCGCCCGAGGCGGAAAGCCAGACCCGCAAGGAAGTGCGCCGCTACGAACGGATGCCGGAGTCGGCCGCCGAGGCCGGCATGGTGCGCAGCTATCTCGATTGGCTGATCGAGCTGCCCTGGGCGCTGCCGCCGGAAAAGCCCATCGATATCGGGCAGGCGCGGCGCATCCTCGATGAGGATCATTTCGGCCTGGAGAAGATCAAGAGCCGGATCGTCGAATATCTGGCGGTACGGAAACTGGCGCCGCACGGCAAAGCGCCGATCCTGTGCTTCGTCGGCCCCCCCGGCGTCGGCAAGACCTCGCTCGGCCAGTCGATCGCGCGCGCCATGGACCGGCCGTTCGTCCGGGTCAGCCTCGGCGGCGTGCACGACGAGGCCGAAATCCGCGGCCACCGCCGCACCTATATCGGGGCGCTGCCCGGCAACATCATCCAGGCGATCAAGAAGGCGGGCGCGCGCAACTGCGTGATGATGCTGGACGAGATCGACAAGATGGGACGCGGCATCCAGGGCGATCCGTCGGCGGCGATGCTCGAAGTGCTCGATCCCGAACAGAACTCCACCTTCCGCGACAATTATCTCGGCGTGCCGTTCGACCTGTCGCGGGTGGTGTTCGTCGCCACCGCCAACATGCTGGATACGATTCCCGGTCCCTTGCAGGATCGCATGGAGATCATCAGCCTGCCCGGCTACACCGAGGACGAAAAGCTCGAGATCGCGCGGCGCTATCTGGTGCGCCGCCAGATCGAGGCCAACGGCCTGAAGCCGGAGCAGGCCGAGATCGAGATCGACGCGCTGCGGCTGATGATCAAGGGCTATACCCGCGAGGCCGGCGTCCGGGCGCTGGAGCGGGAAATCGGCAAGGCGCTGCGCCATGCCGCGGTCGAGATCGCCGAGGGCACGTCGAGCAAAGTCACCATCTCCGCCAACGACCTCACCGCCGTTCTCGGCCAGCCCCGCTTCGAAGGCGAGATCGCGATGCGCACCAGCGTCCCCGGCGTCGCGACCGGGCTCGCCTGGACGCCGGTCGGCGGCGACATCCTGTTCATCGAGGCGACGCGGATTCCGGGAAAAGGCGGGTTGATCCTGACCGGCCAGCTCGGCGACGTCATGCGCGAGAGCGTGCAGGCGGCGCTGACGCTGGTGAAGAGCCGCGCCGCGCAGCTCGGCATCGATCCCGCGCTGTTCGAAAAAAGCGACATCCATGTCCACGTGCCCGCCGGCGCCACGCCGAAGGACGGGCCGAGCGCGGGGGTGGCGATGTTCACCGCGCTCACTTCGCTGCTCACCAGCCGCACGGTCCGCAGCGACACCGCCATGACCGGCGAGATATCGCTGCGCGGCCTGGTGCTGCCGGTCGGCGGCATCAAGGAGAAGGTTGTCGCCGCCGCCGCGGCCGGCCTGACCCGGGTGATGCTGCCGGCGCGCAACCGGCGGGATTTCGACGACATCCCGCAGGGCGCGCGCGAACAATTGCAGTTCATCTGGCTGGAGCGCGTCGACGACGCGGTCGCAGAGGCCCTGGAAAAGACCCCGCAGGCGGAAGCCGCAGCCGAATAGAGCGGCGCCATCGCGGCTTTCGTCGTGGACGTAAAGCTAGCTTCCGAGTCGCGGCAACAGCTTCAGCGCGTTGCCGCGCTCGATGTCCATCAGTTGCGCCTCGGTGAAGACCCCGGACTCCCGCAACCCCCTGACATGGTCGATGCCGGTGCGGTATGGGAAGTCGGTGCCGAACACGATCTGCGAGAGCGGAATGATCGCCGTCAGCGCCGACATCGCGGCCTTGTTGGAAGTCTGCGCCGTGTCGTAGGTGAAACGCTTCAATTCGGCCAGCGCCCCCTCCGGCACCGTGTCCTTGGCGTCGGGGACCAGCAGCGGATTGCGGACGAAGCGCTCGATCAGAAACGGCATGGTGCCGCCGGCATGCGAGAAGATCCAGCGAATATCGCGGAATTTCCGCGCATTGCCGCTGAACACGATGTCGGCGATGGTGCGCGTGGTATCGGTGCCGAATTCGATCATCACCGGCTGCTGGGTCTTGACCAGATTGACGCAGCAATTGGCCGTGGTCGGATGGGTATAGACCAGCGCCTTGCGCCGGTTGAGTTCTTCCATCACCGGCAGGAACGAGGGATCGCCGAGCCATTTGTCGCCGTAGCTCGTCATCAGGCCGATACCGTCGGCTTTCAGCGTGTCGAGCGCGTAGGCGATCTCCTGCAGGCTGCCGTCGGTATCGGTCAGCGGGATCATCGCAAAATTGCCGAAGCGGCCGGGATGGTCGGCTCTCAGTTTGGCGGCGTATTCGTTGCACTCGCGCGCCAGTTTGCGGGCGGCTTCGCCGGAGGTGATACCAAGGGCAGGCGTGGTCACCGAGAGCATCGCAACTTCGACGCCCGCTTTGTCCATGTCAGCGAGCGATTTCTCCGGCGTCCAGTTGATCATCAGCGGATCGCGGAAACCGCTCGCACTAACGGCAGAAATGAAGGTCGGGGGCGACAGATGATGGTGGACGTCGATGCGATAGGGTTTTGTCGCCTCCGCCGTCTGCGCCGCTGCACGCCCGGGCACGCCGAGACCGACCGCGGCCATCGCGGCCGCGCCAGCGACAAATTTGCGCCGGTTCAGCGCCGGACCTGACAACGAAAGCGTGCCGCTGTCGCAGCATGCGCATCCGCGATACGACCAGTGGTGTCCGTTCTTCATAGTGTCCTCCCTGTCGGTCCCTTCGGGACTCCTGTTCTAACGCTCGGCCTCAGCCGTCGATGATCGCCACCGCCCGGGTCCAGCCCGCCGAGGCGCGTTCGATCTTGACCGGAAAGCACGACACCATAAAGCCGGTCGATGGCAATTGTTCGAGGTTGTGCAGCTTTTCGATATGACAATAACCGATATGACGCCCGGCCTTGTGGCCTTCCCAGATCAGACTGGCGTCTTTGGTCTCGGCGTATTTCTTCGCGGTGTAGACGAACGGCGCATCCCAGCTCCAGCCGTCGATGCCGGTCAGCCGCACGCCGCGCTCGAGCAGGTACATCGTCGCCTCATAGCCCATGCCGCAGCCGGAGGTGACGTAATCCTGGCGGCCGTATTTGGCTCCCGCCGAGGTGTTGACCACCACGATCTCCAGCGGCGAAAGCGAATGCCCGATCCGCTTGAGTTCGTTCTCGACGTCCTTTGCGGTCGCCACATAGCCGTCCGGCAAATGGCGGAAATCCAGTTTCACGCCCGGCTGCAGGCACCATTCCAGCGGCACCTCGTCGATGGTCCATGAACGCTCGCCGCGGTTCATGGTCGGATGAAAGTGCCAGGGCGCGTCGAGGTGGGTGCCGTTGTGGGTGGAAAGGCTGACCTGCTCGACCGCCCAGCCCTGCCCGTCCGGCAGATCCTCCGCCTTCAGCCCTTCGAAGAACTGCAGCATGCGCGGCAGGCCCTGCTGGTGATCGATATAGACGATCGTTGGATGTCCACCCGGCGGATCGGCGGGCACGTCGTTCTGCAGCGGCACGGAGATATCGATCAGTCGTCTGGCCATCGGCGTTTCCCCGTTTTCTAGATCAGACCGGCTTGATGCCGGCTTCGGCGACGAAGTCGGCGCGTCGTCGCGCTTTCTTCCTGTTTGGCCGGTTCGAGGCATTATCCGCACTTCACGTGCCGCCGGGCTGACGGCCAGCGAAGGTTGCGGCTCCGGCACCCTAAAGACCGTCTGGTTTATCGCAATGACTTTGTCGACGGAAGCCGGACCGGTATGGTGTCTCCATGCGGGTGCGCCCTCGGGTCGGCGAAATCGGAGGATCGGTTGCGATTTCTTGGAATGCTGGCCAGTGCAATCCTGCTGCCGCATCCGGCCACGATCCGCGCCCAGGCGGTCCGGGATATGCCAACGAAATATCCCGAGAATGCGATGTCCGGACTTGGCATCACGACCTTCGCAAGATACGTCGTCTCGAACCATAGGACCGCGATGGGATCGGCGATAGCCTGCGCCGGCTTCCTCCGCCACTTCAAATTTCCCTTGCAATGTCAGGTAGCATCTCCGTAGAGTTTCATAGGGGAGAATGCCGATGTTCGCACAGATCAAATGGATCCTTGCTGCGACAATCCTTGCATCGTTCTTGTCGACCGGAAGATGCCATGCTCAAATCCCGAGCGCCCTGGAAAATGATCCCAAGCAGCTCGTGATCTCATTGGTATTCGCCTTGCAGGTTGGCGATCAGTTGACGCTATACCGTTGGTTTGGAACGGATCTTCTCAATTCAACGCTCGCACGGACTTCCGGAACCGGAAAGGACGACAAGTTGGTCGGGCTGGGACCTGTGCTCGAGGTGAAGATCGAGGGTGTCGAGAGCACCAAGCAAACAACCAATACCGTCGGACCACTACAACAAATCATCACGAGCTTTAAGGCGCAGGTGACCCACCAAAAGGGTACCGTCTCCTGGCAATTCGAGATCGACGATGCGACAAAGCGGTTTCGCACCGCTACATTCGACCTGTTGCCGGTCACCGCAGGACCCAATCCAAACATTGCGCAAACCGCCGATCCGGGCTCGGCACCGTTCAAACAGATCGTCGTGTCGGAGCTTGAGCCTGTCAAGATTCCACCCTCGATTCGCATCCTTAAGGAGACCGCGGCGGTTTCTTTTGAAAAACAGGCCAAGAAAGCGGCCGGGCCGGCGCACAACAAACATCGGTTTACGCGGCCGTCCACCAGCACAGGCGAAGCGGACGACACCTCGGTCAACGCCGCCACCGACACAGTCCCTAATTCCACCAGTTCGAACACGGCAAAGCCCGCCGCCGAAACACCCTCTTTGGTTCCGCTGGCGGCAACCGCTCCGTTCGACTCCCGCGTCGTCGACTTCCTGTTCGCTACCACCCGCAAGCAAGGCCCGCCGTTGAACAGCAACGTGACCTTTACCGGCGATCGCAATCCGGAAGTCACGCTGGGCGCGGCCTCGATCCGAATTCCGGAAGATCACAAGATCGGACGAATTGAGCTTCCGACGGTGTGGGACAAGCTGGGCCTGACCATCTTTGAGGCATCGACCAAAGAGCAGAGGAATTTCACGATCCGGAAGGTCACGACGTTAACACCCGACCAATGGGACGGAATCATCAAGGCGAAAGCGCCGAAGACCGCCCTGATATTCGTGCACGGGTTCGACAACACATTCGAAGATGCCTTGTTCAGAACGGCCCAGATCGTCTGGGATTTGCAATATCCAGGTCTCGCTGTCCTGTTCTCATGGGCTTCGGCAGGCGACCTCAGCGGCTACGTCTACGATCTGAACAGCGCCGAACTCGCGCGGCCCGCATTCACAGCGCTTTTGCAATCCCTCAAGGAGAAATACGCAATCGAGAAGGTTCAGATCATCGCTCACAGCATGGGCAACAAACTGGTTCTCGATGCGCTTTCCTCGTATTCGGAGACCGCAAATCCCGACAAAGTCGCGCAGCTGATCATGGCGGCTCCCGACGTCGACCGGGATAATTTCATTCAGATGATCCCCAAGGTGCAAAGAATCACCCAGGGCATGACGCTCTACGCGTCGTCAGCAGACAAGGCGCTCGAAGCATCGCGGATTCCCGCCAAGGTTCCCCGTGCGGGCGACGTACCGAAGGAAGGGCCGGTCATCCTGCCCAATCTGGAAACGATAGATGTCACGGCCGTCGGCAACGAGATTTTTGGTCTCGACCACAGCGTGTTCGCGACCAATCGCGACATCATGGATGACATCAAGCTCGTGCTTGCAATCGGACTGCATCCTCCAAACGACCGGCTGTCCGAGATACGACCCGTTCCGGACCCCCCGGCAGCCGCGACATATTGGAGATATGTCCCCTGATGCCGGAGTGATGAGGTTCCGCGCGCAGGCCTGATCAACGGCTTGGGGCCGAGCCCGTTCGCGCCGCCGGCCTGCGTTCGATCGGATCGATATCGATGGCGCGCAAGCGGCCCATGCGCAGCACGTCCATCGCGAGCCTGCGGCCGATCCGGTCGCGGTCGAGAACGCGGATCAGATCGTCGACGCCGTTGACGTCGACGCCATCCAGCCTGATCACGACGTCGCCGGGCACCAGCCCGGCCTTCGCCGCCGGCCCGTCCGGCTCGATCTGCGCCAATAGCGCGCCCATCTTGTTGTCGACACCGGCGACCACCGCATGGCGTCGCGGGATCGGCGCGGTCTGGCCGGACACGCCGATATAGGCGCGCCTGACATAGCCGTGGCGGATGATTTCGGACAACACAAACTGCGCGGTATTGCTGGCGACCGCGAAACAAATGCCCTGCGCGCCGCTGATGATCGCAGTGTTGATGCCGATCACCTCGGCCGCTGACGACACCAGCGGCCCGCCGGAGTTGCCGGGATTGAGCGCGGCATCGGTCTGAATCACGTCCTCGATGGTCCGCCCGCTCACCGAGCGAATCGAGCGGCCGAGCGCCGACACCACGCCCGCGGTCACGGTCGATTCAAAGCCCAACGGATTGCCGATCGCAACCACCAGCTGGCCGCGGCGCAGGCTCTTGGAATTGCCGAGCGAGGCATAATGCAGATCCCGCACGCCGTCGGCGCGCAGCAGCGCCAGATCGGTGTCGGGATCGACGCCGAGCACGCGGGCGTCGGTGACAATGCCCTCATTGTCCCGCAGCCTGATCTGCTTCGACGATCCGACCACATGACTGTTGGTCAGCACCAGCCCATCCGGAGAAATCACGATCCCGGAGCCAAGGCCACCGCGCTCGCGCGCGTTCGGCATCTTGGAGCCTGTTTCGACCCGGACCACGGCGGGCCCGACGCGTTCGGTCACGCCGATCACGGCATTGGAGTAGGCGTCGAGCAGCCCCTGATCGCCGGCAGCGGCCGATCCCGTCGCCTGCGATGAGGCGCCTTCGTCGAAGGTATTATGGGTGAAATCCAACATGGGAGAGTTCCTTTGGATGTCAGATGGTGACGCTATTTTGCCCTCGCAAGAGCCTGGGCTTGCCCGCTTCCGGCGCGATGGCTTGGCAGCTTTGCGAAATGCAACTAGCCCGCGTCTGATCAAGAAGCGGCTTTCGGTCGGGCTTAATCGAGCGCGGAAATCATCGCGGTCGGCGGAATGCCGAACTGCACCCCGCGAACGGCGTAAGCATGGATCGCTAGCCCTAGCCGAGATCGTCGACGCGTTGCACGCCCGCTTCGGCCATCGCCGCCCAGGCGGCGTCGAGCGAGCCCTCCAGATCGATCGCGCGGCAGCCGGCCTCGACCAGCACGGCGTCAAAGCCGAGCCGGCGCGCGTCGACGGCGGAGTAATGGACGCAAAAGTCGGTGGCTAATCCGGCGAGGAAAATCCGCTTGAGGCCGCGCTCGCGCAAATAGCCCGCCAGACCGGTGGGCGTGCGTCGGTCGTTTTCGTAGAACGCGGAATAGGAATCGATTTCGCTGCGAAAACCCTTGCGGATCACGAGTTCCGCGCGCTCGGTCGCCAATTGCGGATGAAACGCCGCCCCATTCGTGCCCTGCACCCAGTGATCGGGCCA
>DATNMT010000179.1:0-5086 GCA_035602495.1 Bradyrhizobium sp. | reverse complement strand
CGCCTGCCAATCCCGTCACCGCGCGAAAACGCTGGATAGCGGGCTCGCTGGAGCCAAAGGGAACCCTCACCATCGACGCCGGCGCGGTCAGCGCGCTGCGCGCGGGGAAAAGCCTGCTGCCGGCCGGCGTGATCCGGGTCGACGGGCAATTCGCGCGCGGCGACGCCGTGGTGGTGCGCGGTCCCGACACCCATGAGATCGGCCGCGGCCTTGTCGCCTATGACGCCGAGGACGCCGAGAAGATCAGGGGCCGCTCCTCGCCGGACGTGATGGCCATCCTCGGCGTCAGCGGGCGGGCGGAAATGATCCATCGGGACGATCTGGTGGTGGGGCCGCGAGGCGTACATTCCCCGAACTAGGCCATTGGCCGAGTTTCCCGACGGCGGCCCGCAGACCGGGGCCCCCCAGCCATGCCCCTGCCGCAGTTCGCAAAACTGCAATTTCCGTGCTAGGACATTGCCTTAACCTGAGTTGGAACCGACATGACCGCGCCGCTGAAAGCCATCGACGGAAGCGCCGATTTGCCGGCCCTGATGGCCGAGCTTGCGACCCGCGCGCGCGCCGCCGCCCGGGCGCTGGCGCTGGCCTCGCCCGATCAGAAGAACAACGCGCTGCAGGCGATGGAGCGCGCCATCCGCGGCAATGCGCCGGCGATCCTTGCCGCCAACGCCGAGGATGTCGCGGAAGCGCGCGCCGCCGGCGCAAGCCCCGCCTTCGTCGACCGGCTGACGCTGACGCAGGCGCGCATCAATGCGATGGCCGACGGCATTGCGACCGTGCGCGAGATTGCCGATCCCGTCGGGGTCGTCACCGAAAGCTGGCAGCGGCCGAACGGCATGACCATCGAGCGGGTGCGGGTGCCGCTAGGCGTCGTCGCCGTGATCTTCGAAAGCCGCCCCAACGTCGCCGCCGACGCCGGCGTGCTGTGCCTGAAATCCGGCAACGCGGTGATCCTGCGCGGCGGCTCCGACAGTTTCCGCTCCTGCCGCGCGATCCACGATTGCCTGGTGCAGGGATTGCGCGAGGCCGACCTCCCCGAAGCCGCGATCACGCTGGTGCCGACGCGGGATCGCGCCGCGGTCGGCCTGTTGCTGAGCGGACTGAACGGCGGCGTCGACCTGATCGTGCCGCGCGGCGGCAAGAGCCTGGTTGCCCGCGTCGAGGCGGAAGCACGCGTCCCGGTGTTCGCGCATCTGGAAGGCGTCAATCACGTCTACGTCGATCACGCCGCCGATCTGGCGATGGCGAAGTCGATCGTGCTGAACGCCAAGATGCGCCGGCCCGGCGTTTGCGGCGCGGCCGAGACGCTGCTGGTCGATCGCAAGGGCGCGGAGGCGGCGCTCAAGCCGCTGGTCGAGATGCTGATCGATGCCGGCTGCGAGGTGCGCGGCGACTTAAGCGTGCAACGAACCGACCCCCGCGTGAAACCCGCTTCCGATGAAGACTGGGACACCGAATATGAAGACGCGATCATCGCCGCCAAAGTCGTCGATGGCGTCGACGAGGCGATCGCGCATATTCACAATCACGGCTCGCACCACACCGACGCGATCGTGACCGAGGACGCGGCTACCGCCCGCAAGTTTCTCGACGAGGTCGATTCGGCGATCGTGCTGCACAACGCATCGACCCAGTTCGCCGACGGCGGCGAGTTCGGTTTCGGCGCGGAAATTGGAATCGCGACGGGTAAATTCCACGCCCGCGGTCCGGTCGGCGCCGAGCAACTGACCAGCTTCAAGTACCGCGTCCACGGCACCGGGCAGACGCGGCCGTGAACGACAGCATTTTCAGGCGAAGCATGTCCTCGGACCTGATCCGGGGATGGAAGCCGGTTCGGGTGAAGAGAGCGCGTCAAACAACAGATGGAGCCTCGGTGCGGATCAACCGAGGCTCGATTTTTCGGTGGCTCAGTTGAATAGAGTTTCGGCTGCGCCTCAATCCGTCTCCGAAGTTATCCCGCCTCACGGCAACGGTATGCGAATCGGCCTGCTCGGCGGCTCGTTCAATCCGCCGCATGTCGCCCATCGTGCCATCAGCCTGTTCGCGATCAAGCGGCTGAAGCTCGACCGGGTGTGGTGGCTGGTAACGCCGGGCAATCCGCTCAAGGACGACGGGGCCTTGCACGATCTGGACGAACGCGTCGAGGCCGCGCGGCAACTGGCGGACGATCCGCGTATCGACATCAGCTGTCTCGAATCCGTCATTGGAACCCGTTATACTGTAGACACCATCACCTATCTGCGCCGCCGCGCTTCCGGCCTGCGCTTTGTCTGGATCATGGGCGCTGACAATCTTGCGCAATTCCATCGCTGGCAAAATTGGCGGCGCATCGCATCCGAAGTGCCGATCGCTGTGATCGACCGTCCCCCGCAAAGCTTTCGCGCATTGGCCGCGCCCGCAGCGCAAGCACTGGCGCGGTACCGGCTGCCCGAGAATCAGGCGGGCAGGCTGGCCGACCAGCCGGCGCCCGCCTGGGTGTTCCTGACCGGCATGAAACTGAGCCTGTCATCGACGGGCTTGCGGAACCCGGACGGAAGCTGGAGGACAAAGTGACGGGTGGACGTCACTGGAATATTGAAACCGTTAACCCCACATGCGTAGTATGGTGAGCGGGCTCCTTAAGATTCGGCGCCCGCGATACAGTGAAAGGAATGGTCCCTGGCCACATCTGTATTGTCCAAGTCTGTTTTACCCAAGGTTCCCGAGAAAACGACTCCCAAAACCACGCGTAAAACATCGACACACGCTGCGGCCTTGAAGGCGCAACCCGACGCCGACAAGACGCTGAATATGATCCTCTCCCGCCTCGCCGATATGAAGGCGGAAGAAACGGTCACCATCGACCTTCGCGGCAAATCTGCATTTTCCGACTACATGATCGTCACCTCGGGCCGGGCCAACCGGCACGTCGGCGCGATCGCGGAAAATGTCGCGAAAGGCCTGAAGGAAACCGGAATCAAAAGCATCCACATCGAGGGCTTGCCCAATTGCGACTGGGTGTTGATCGATTCCGGCGACGTGATCGTGCACGTGTTCAGACCCGAGGTGCGCGAGTTCTACAATCTCGAGAGATTGTGGACGCAGGGCCCGACGGCGGCGAAGGCGATCTAGGGTTTCGAGCCGATGCGAATCGGCGAGGGCGCGTGTAGCGTGCCACGCACTTTGGCGCGCGAGTTGTTGATTTGACGCATTTTCTGCGGCAAACCGGTCTCCACCCCCGATCAAGTCCGAGGGCATGCCTTGCCGGAAAATGCTTTCGATGCGCCTCGTCGTCATGTCCATCGGCCGGCTGAAGCAGGGCCCGGAGCGGGAACTCACCGAGCGCTATCGCGAGCGATTCGACGACATCGGCCGCAAGCTCGGCTTTCGCGGCCTCGATATCCATGAAATTGCCGAAAGCCGCGCGCGCGACGCCGCGACGCGGATGGCCGAGGAGGCGACGGCGATTTCGGCCGCGATCCCGGAGAAATCGGCCCTGGTGGCGCTGGACGAGCGCGGCGAGAATCTCGACAGCGTGGCCTTTGCCCGGCATCTCGGGCGGTGGCGGGACGAAGCGGTCCCCAACACTATTTTCGCAATCGGCGGCGCGGACGGACTTTCGCCCGATTTGCGGCGCAAGGCAAAGTTGAGGATGGCGTTCGGCTCCGCGACCTGGCCGCACCAATTGGTCCGCATCATGCTTCTGGAACAGATTTATCGGGCCGCGACCATTTTGGCGGGCCACCCCTATCACCGCGCCTAAGCCGCGACAGCAAGCCTTCGGAAGGCACCGAATCGGATCGATGCAGCCCACGCGGAACATTTATGCGTATCCAGACACCATCGGCCGCGGCCGGCTGTCCGCGACCGGAATTCCGCTGTCGATCGCTTTGTTGTCCGCGGGCTTTGCCGGCATGAGCCAGTTACCGGCGTCCGCCCAACTCGCAGGCACCGCGCCGCAGACGACAGCCGCTTCGCCCGACATCATCAAGCAGCGCGAGCAGGAACTCGAGGCCGCCCGCGCGCAGCAGAAAAGCGCGGCGGAAGCGCAGGCGAAGCTCAAGGCCGAAATCGCAGCCGTTGGCCAGGACCGCAGCAAGCTGAACGCGCAGCTGATCGATATCGCGGGCCGAGTGCGCGGCGTCGAAACCAGCATCGCCGATGCAGAAGCGCGGCTGCGCCCGCTCGATACGCGCGAGCTGCAAATTCGCGCCTCGCTCGATTCGCGCCGGTCGGAAATCGTCGAGGTGCTGGCAGCGCTTCAGCGCGCCGGACGGCGCACGCCGCCGGCGCTTTTGGTGCGACCCGAAGACGCCCTGCAATCGCTGCGCACCGCCATGCTGCTCGGCGCGGTGGTGCCCGAGTTACGGACGCGGGCGGAGAAGCTGACCGGCGACCTCACCGAGCTGGTCAAGCTTCGCAAGACCATTGCCACCGAACGGGACCGGCTTGCGCTCGACCGCGACAAGCTGAGGGACGACCAGACCCGGCTCGCCGCGCTGATCGGTGAACGGCAGCGGCAGCAAAATGCGATCGAAAAAGACATGGAGACCGAGGGCGCGCGCGCCATCGCGCTGTCCAGGCAGGTCGACAGCCTGCAAGGCCTGATCGCCAAAATGGAGCAGGATCTGAAAACCGCCGCCAAGGCCGCGGCAACCGCCACGCTGCAGGGGGCTCCGGCCACCGACAACGGCAAGCCGAATTTGAGGGCGCTGAAGGATCCGGCCAGGGTGAGTCCGGCCATTGCCTTTGCATCCGCCAAGGGTTTATTCGCGTTGCCGGTTAATGGGGTCAAAATTCGCGATTTTGGCGGTTCCGACGGCGCTGGTGGCGTGGAAAGAGGCATTTCTTTGGCGACCCGGCCGGGCGCGCAGGTCACAACACCGTGTGATGGCTGGGTTGTTTACGCGGGTCCCTTCCGCAGCTACGGACAACTCTTGATCCTTAACGCCGGGGGCGGGTATCATGTGTTGATCGCCGGAATGGAGCGCATTTCGGTCAACATCGGCCAGTTTGTACTTACGGGGGAGCCGGTCGCGACCATGGGGACGACGTCCCAGGTTGCATCCATCCTCGCGACCAACGCGAGCCAGCCCGTGCTCTATGT
>DATNMT010000167.1:0-2674 GCA_035602495.1 Bradyrhizobium sp. | reverse complement strand
TGCGCTGCATGCTTAGGCAAATTTTAAGTCGCGGTCTGTAGGTTCCACATAGTTCGCCGCAGTCAGTTAGTCCGTGTCTTTGTGTTTGTGAGTGTACCAATGACCGAGCCCCACCGCCCGAGGGTAAAATACGTCATCGGGCCCGATGGCAGTCCGCTTACTATCGCGGACCTGCCGCCCCCGTCCACCAAACGCTGGGTCATCCGCCGCAAGGCTGAGGTGGTCGCCGCGGTACGCGGTGGCCTCTTGTCACTGGAAGAAGCCTGCGCGCGCTATACGCTGACGGTCGAGGAATTTCTCTCCTGGCAGTATTCCATCGACCAGCACGGCCTCGCCGGCCTGCGCACGACCCGCATCCAGCAGTACCGGCAGTAGCTCCATCGTCATCGCAATTCGGTCGAGCGCCGGTCCTCGTGGCCGGCGCTTTCGTTTGCGCATCATGAAAAATCTCTTTGTGGTCCCGCACATTGCGACGGTTTTCGGTTTTGCCGAATTAACCGGACGCTAACCATAAACTGGGCAAATCTTGCCTGGTACGGCGCAGATCGCGCGCCCCAAAGTTGGGACGGAACCGGTGCAAGGTTTTTTCGACTTCGTGAAGTCGCTTGGTGCGGCACGTATGGCGGCGATGGCCGCCGTGACGCTAGCGCTGATCGGCTTCTTCTCGTTTCTGATGATCCAGATGACGACACCGCAGATGGTGCCGTTGTTCACCGATCTTTCGGTCGAGGATAGCGTTTCGATCGTCAAGGATCTTGAGCGGCAGGCGATCGCCTATCAGCTCAAGAACGAGGGCGCGATCGTCATGGTCGCCAAGGACAATGTCGCGCGCCTGCGCATGAAGCTCGCCGAAAGCGGCCTGCCGAAAGGCGGCGGAGTCGGCTATGAGATCTTCGACAAGTCGGACGCGCTCGGCGCCACCAGCTTCATTCAGAACATCAATCATCTGCGCGCGCTGGAAGGTGAACTCTCCCGCACCATCCGCAGCCTTGACCGCGTACAGCAGGCGCGCGTGCATCTGGTGCTGCCAGAGCGGGCGCTGTTCTCGCGCGACAAGGCCGAGCCGTCGGCCTCGATCGTGCTCAAGGTGCGCGGCACGCTGGAGGCGCAACAGGTGCGCGCCATCCGTCATCTGGTCGCGACCGCGGTCAACGGACTTAAACCCGACCGCGTATCGGTAATCGACGAGACCGGCAAGCTGCTCGCCGACGGCGCCACGCCGAACAATCCGATGGAAGGCGTCGGCGCCGACGAACGCAAGGCGGTCTATGAGAAGCGCCTACGCGACCAGGTCGAGACCATCGTCTCCTCGGTGGTCGGGCCCGGCCGTGCGCGGGTCGAGATCACCGCCGATTTCGATCTCAACCGCATCACGCAGACTTCCGACAAATTCGATCCCGACGGCCGCGTGTTGCGCTCAAGCCAGACCCGCGAGGAAAGCTCCGCGTCCGGCGAAAGCAACAAGGAGGGTCCGGTATCGGTCGGCAACGAATTGCCTGGCTCCAGCAAGCAGCAGGGCGCCGCCGCCGGCGGAGGCGACCAAAACCGCAAGACCGAGGAAATCGTCAACTACGAAATCTCACGCATCACCAAGACCGAAGTGACCGAGGCCGGCCGGGTCAACCGCATTTCCGCGGCCGTACTGGTCGACGGTAACTACAGCAAGAACGACAAGGGCGAGGTCGCCTATCAGCCGCGCGCGAAGGAAGAGATCGACCGCATCGCGGCGCTGGTGCGCTCGGCCATCGGTTTCGACGCCAAGCGCGGCGACCAGGTCGAAGTGGTCAACCTGCGCTTCGCCGAAACTCCGCCGGTGCCGATCACCGAGCCGACCGGCTGGATGAGTTATCTTCAATTCACCAAAGACGACATCATGGCCGCCGCCGAGAAGAGCGTGATGGTGCTGCTCGGCTTGATCGTGCTGCTGCTGGTGGTGCGTCCGCTGGTACGCCGGATCGTGACACCAGAGGGTGCGGTGATGGGCGGCGCTGCTGGCGCGGTCGGAATCGCAGGCGCGGCCGGCAAAGCCGGGGTTGCCGGCGCCATTGGGGTTTCGGGCGCATCCGGCGGCGCCAACGCATCCGGCGGGCAAGGCGGCATGACCATTACCGGCAGCGGTAGCGGCAGCATCACCAATACAGGCGGCGCCAATATCTCGATCGTCGGCGGCGATGAATCGGTCGCCATTTCCAACCGCACCTCCGCGATGATCGATGTTGCCAAGGTGCAGGGACAGGTTCACGCGCAATCGGTGCAGAAAGTCGGCGAACTCGCCGAGAAAAACCCGCACGAGGCGGTCTCTATTATCCGTAGTTGGATCCACGAGGACGCGGCCTAAGCCATGCCTTCCGCCTATGCGCAGCAAAAACGGGAAACCAGCGTCCGCGACGACATCGGCGGGCTGATGGCCGAGCTCGCCAGTCGCCCGCAGGTCAATGTCGGACGGCGCAAGCTCACCGGCCCGGAAAAGGCGGCCGTGCTCATGCTGGCGCTCGGCGAGCAATACGGCGGCAAGATTTTCAGCTTGCTCGACGACGACGAACTGCGCGAAATCTCCATCGTGATGTCGTCGCTCGGCACCATCGAGGCCGACGCGGTCGAGGAATTGCTGCTGGAATTCGTTTCGCGCATGTCGACTTCGGGCGCCCTGCTCGGCAACTACGACGCCACCGAG
>DATNMT010000009.1:0-3795 GCA_035602495.1 Bradyrhizobium sp. | reverse complement strand
CACCTCTTCGTCGCGGCGCTTGGCGCATCGAGCTACACCTATGCCGAAGCGCGTTGGAGCGAGACGCTGCCCGACTGGATTGGTGCGCACGTCAACGCGTTCGACTTTCTCGGCGGTGTGCCGAAGGCTGCTGTGCCCGATTATGTGTCCGGACACATAATCGGGCTTATGTGGCGCTCGGCGTTATGTGGCCGAGCATCGCGACAACCAATTAGCGCAAGTGCCTGTGGATCATGGGGGCAACATAATCCGCGTTCGAAGCGGACGTGCAACCACGTGCCGGTCAACACGGAACGGAGGTTGTCATGCTGGAACGGTATTTCGTGAAGCCGGTGACGGTCGATCGCATTCGAGCGTCGTGGATCGGTGGACCGATTGAGCGATACGTTGGTTGGCTGTCTGAGCAGGGGTATGCGTCACGCAATGTGTTTCGTCGCGTGCCGATCCTGGTCCAGTTCGGCGCCTTTGCTGCCGCCCGTGGGGCTCGACGGCTCGACGAGCTGCCTGGACACGTTGATGCGTTTGTTGCCAAGTGGCTTCAGACGCATGGCGGCCGGTCGAGTCCGGCGGCTCGTCGGAAGACCGCCTCTAATGCCCGCGGCCCGATCGAGCAGATGCTGCGGGTTGCCCTTCCTGATTTGCCTGCTGCCAACCATCGCCCACACCTGAGCGATCCTTTCATCGGCGAGGCACCCGGCTTCTTTGCTTACCTGCGCGAGGAGCGCGGCCTACGCGAAGCAAGCATCGACCACTACTGCCATTTCTTGCGAAGCTTCGAGACCTATCTCGCCCATATCGGGTGTCACACGCTCGGCGCGTTGTCGGCGCCCGTGCTTGGTGCATTCATCACCGAGCGTTCAGGCACTTTCGGCCGCTCGGCGATGATCGGTTTGTGCAGCTCGCTGCGGGTGTTCTTGCGCTACCTGCGCCGGGAGAGCGTCATCACCGGCAATCTCGCCCGTAGCATCGAGCTTCCTCAGGTCTATCGGTTGGCCGAGCTGCCCCGCTCGATCGGCTGGGACGAGGTGCGGCGCATGCTCGAAGTCGTCGATCGGCGCACGCCGGTCGGCCGACGCGACTACGCCATCCTGTTGCTGCTCATCACCTACGGGTTGCGGGCTCGCGAGATTGCCTGTCTGACCCTCGACGATATCGACTGGAAGCGCGAACGCCTGCACGTACGGGAGCGCAAGGCTGATCACGTCGCGGTCTATCCATTGTCCCCTGTGGTCGGCGATGCCATCGTCGAGTATCTGAAGCAAGGGCGGCCGCAATCCGAGGCCCGGCAGTTGTTCTTTCGACATCTCGCGCCGCACCTGCCCCTGACCCACGCGGCAGTGTCGGGTCGTGCGAGCCATTACTTGCACAAGGCCGGTGTGTCAGTGCGGCGAGCCGGCTCGCACACGCTGCGACACAGCTGTGTGCAGCGCCTCGTCGACGCTGGGTTTCCATTGAAAACCATCGGCGACTACGTCGGTCATCGTTCTGCCGCTTCGACCGAGATCTACGCCAAGGTTGCGGTCGAGACACTTCGGGATGTCGCTCTCGGCAACGGGGAGGCATTGCCATGAGAGCCGCATGCACGGAGCTCGGAAGTCCTCTCGCCGAGCCTATTCGGTGCTTCCTCGCCACCAAGCGGGCCTTGAATCGCCGTTTCGACACCGAGGAGAAGGCGTTACACCTGCTCGATCGCCACCTGAGCGAGCGCGGAGTGGTCCATCTGGAAGATGTGACGCCGGCCGTAGTCGAGGCGTTTCTGACCAGCCGGCCACGCCAGCGTCCACGCAGCTACAACCACCTGCTCGGCGTCCTCCGGCGATTGTTCGACTGGATGGTCGATCAGGGAATGCTCGTCACCTCACCACTTCGACTGAGACCGCGCCGCGAGACCGCCCGGCGGATCCCTTACCTTTTCGACCTGCCGCATGCCTGCCGGCTCATTGAGGTCGCGGCCGCGCTGCCGGACAATAACAGGGCGACCCATCGCGGCGCCACCTACGCGACGATATTCGCCCTCCTCTATGGACTCGGGTTGCGTGTTGGCGAGGTCGCGCGATTGACATTGGCGGACATCGATCTTAGCCGCCGCCTGCTCGTCATCCGCGGGACGAAGTTCGGAAAGTCGCGCTTCGTTCCCTTCGGGCCACAAATGGCGGCCCGGCTGACCGGCTACCTCGCTCTGAGACAGCAATCGGCGGGGACACCGTCGCCCGAGTCACCCGCCTTCTCGTTCACCACGGGCCAATCAATCCATCCTGGCACGATAAGTCAGACGTTCCACGCGCTGGTTCCGCAGCTCGGGCTCGCCTCTTGTCGGCTGGAGTGTCGCCGCCGCGCGTCCATGACCTGCGGCACAGCTTCGCTGTCGGCACCCTGCTTCGCTGGTATCGCGAGGGCAGCGACCCGGCCGCCCGGCTGCTGCACCTGTCTACCTTCCTCGGCCACGTTAATCCCGCATCGACTGCCGTCTATCTCACCATCACCAGCGATCTATTGCAGTTCGCCAGCGAACGGTTCGGCCGTTTCGCGCTGCCGCTGTCGACAGGAGGGACGCCATGACGGCACTCGGACCCATCGTCTATGCGTTCTTCGAACAGCACTTGAAAGGGGAGAAAGGTCTAAGCCCGGCATCCGTTCGAAGTTACCGCGACGCGCTTCGGCTGTTCCTTGCCTTCATTGCGGGAGAACGCGGTCGACCAATAACCCGGCTCACCATAGAGGACCTGACTGCGGAGCGGGTCCGTCTATTTCTCGGCCATATCGAGACGCATCGCGGCAATCACATCCGTTCGCGCAATCAGCGCCTCGCCGGCCTGCACACCTTCTTTAGTTTCCTGGCCCGCCAAGTGCCGGAGACGCTGGCCGAAGCGGAGCGCGTCGCGGCGATTCCGAGGAAACGGGCGCCGCCGCCGCCGACCCAGTTCCTGGAGCGCGATGAGATTGAGACACTGATCGCAGGCCTGCCGACGACAGGCCACTCCGCGCTGCGCGACCGCGCTCTCCTGCTGTTCTTGTACAATACCGGTGCCCGGGTCCAGGAAGCGGCAAGCCTGACGATCGGCAACCTCGTTCTCGCGCCTCAGCCGCGCGTCCATCTCCACGGCAAGGGTAACAAGTGGAGAGCCTGTCCATTGTGGCCGGAGACCGCCCGGCTGCTGCGCGAGATGCTCGCCGAACGAGCCGCCACCGCGCTACCAACCGTTCCGGTCTTCGCATCCAGACAAGGCGGACCGCTCACCCGGTACGGGATCTACAAGCTCGTCCGTCGGCATTCGGCGCATCTGACGGCTTGCTCGAACGGAGGTCCGCCGCGCCGCATCTCTCCACATGTGCTTCGTCATACGACCGCGGTGCATCTGCTCGATGCCGGCGTCGAGATCAACGTCATCCGCGGCTGGCTTGGCCACGTCAGCCTGGACACGACACACCGCTACGCCGAGATCAACATGCGCTCGAAAGAGGCGGCACTGCAGGCTTGTGAGCCGCCAGTCGCGGCTTCGGCAGGCTTCCCCCGAAGACCAGTATGGCGGGACGATGCCGCCTTGCTGAATTGGCTCTCGTCGCTCTGAAGATTATGTGGCCGGGTGGTGCCGACGGCCCTGCACCGACGGCTCAGATCGGCCTCCCGGCCACATAACGCCGAGCGGCACATAAGCCCGATAATCTCAAAGCCGGCATCACGAAGCCGTCGCGCTACGAGCCGGGCGTCAACAGGACGTATCAGGATCTTGCCGATCACTACGGCTTCGTCGTGCTGCCGGCGCGCGTTCGCCGCCCGCGCGACAAGGCTAAGGT
>DATNMT010000131.1:0-3754 GCA_035602495.1 Bradyrhizobium sp. | reverse complement strand
CCAGTTCACCGTATTCCACCACGCCTTGAGGTAATCCGGACGACGGTTCTGGTATTTGAGATAATAAGCGTGCTCCCAGACATCGTTGCCCATTAATACGCGCTTGCCGTCCATGATCGGGGTGTCCTGATTCGGCCGGGTCTCGATGGCGAGCTCGCCGTCCTTCGTGACGGTCACGAACACCCAGCCCGAGCCGAACTGGCGTCCGCCCGCGGCGTTGAAGTCGGTCTGGAATTTCTCGAGGCCGCCGAGATCGCGATCGATCGCGGCCAGTACCTCGCCTTCGGGCTTGCCGCCGTGCGGTCCCATGATCTCCCAGAACATGCTGTGGTTGGCGTGGCCGCCAAGATTGTTGCGCACCGCAACTTTGATGTCGTCATTCAGCGCGTTCAAATTGCCGAGGATGTCCATTACTGCACTGGTTCCGAGCTGCGGATTAGCCTTGGCGATCGTGTTGAGGTTGGCGACATAGGCTCCGTGGTGCTTGTCGTGGTGGATTTCCATCGTCCTGGCGTCGATATGCGGCTCGAACGCATTAATCGGATAGCCGAGGGGCGGAACAACGAATGGACCTGTCGGCGCCGTCGCCGGTGCGGCGGTGTGCGCTTGTGCGAACACAGCGCGCGGCGTAGATGCGGCCGCGGCAATACCCGCGGCGGCGCTGAAAAAATGACGACGCGATAAGGATGACATGAAGTCCCTCCTTGGGATGTGGCGAGCCCGCTCCATTCGGATTGAAGTAGCGAGGAGGCCCGGCGATTTAACTTAAATTCGAATTCAAATTCGCGTGGCTAGGTGTCTCCGGTTCCCGGCGCTATGCCATAAGCGCGCACGGTCGCGTTACAGCAAACAAAAAGGGCGGCTCGAAAGCCGCCCTTCATTGTTCTCTTTCCTGGCAGGATTACTCGCCGGCGGCTTCGCGCGGCGGCGCTTCGGTCTTCTGCCTGGCTTCGAGATCCTCGCCGGTGGTCTGGTCGACCGCCTTCATTGACAGGCGGGTCTTGCCGCGATCGTCGAAGCCGAGCAGTTTGACCTTCACCTTGTCGCCTTCCTTGACGACGTCGGAGGTCTTCTGCACCCGGCTGGCCGCGAGCTGGCTGATGTGGACGAGGCCGTCCTTGGCGCCGAAGAAGTTCACGAAGGCGCCGAATTCCATCACCTTGACCACGGTGCCGTCGTAGATCTGGCCGATCTCGGGATCCGAAGCGATCGACTTGATCCACTTGATCGCGGCCTTGATCGATTCGCCGTCGGCGGAGGCGACCTTGACGGTGCCGTCGTCGTCGATGTTGACCTTGGCGCCGGTCTTCTCGACGATCTCGCGGATCACCTTGCCGCCGGTGCCGATCACTTCACGGATCTTGTCGGTGGCGATCTTGAAGGTCTCGATCCGCGGGGCGTATTCGCCGAGCTCGGCGCGCGCCGCGGTCAAGGCCTTCGACATCTCGCCGAGGATGTGGATGCGCCCATCCTTGGCCTGGCCGAGCGCGACCTTCATGATCTCCTCGGTGATGCCGGCGATCTTGATGTCCATCTGCAGCGAGGTGATGCCATGGTCGGTGCCGGCGACCTTGAAGTCCATGTCGCCGAGATGATCCTCGTCGCCGAGGATGTCCGACAGCACGGCAAAGCGTGAGCCTTCCAGGATGAGGCCCATGGCGATGCCCGCCGTCGGCCGCTTCAAGGGAACGCCCGCATCCATCAGCGCCAGCGAAGCGCCGCAGACCGATGCCATCGACGACGACCCGTTCGATTCGGTGATCTCGGAGACCACGCGCACCGTGTAGGGGAATTCGTGATGCGGCGGCAGAACGGGGTGGATCGCGCGCCAGGCCAGCTTGCCGTGGCCGATCTCGCGGCGCTTGGTGCCGCCCAGGCGTCCGGTCTCACCGAACGAGTAGGGAGGGAAATTATAGTGCAGCAGGAACGTCTCTTTATACGTTCCCGACAGCGCGTCGATGTACTGCTCGTCCTCGCCGGTGCCGAGCGTGGTCACCACCATCGCCTGGGTCTCGCCGCGGGTGAACAGCGCCGAGCCGTGGGCGCGGGGCAGCACGCCGACTTCGGCGATGATGTTGCGTACGGTCTTGGAGTCGCGGCCGTCGATGCGCTTGCCGGTGTCGAGGATGTTCCAGCGAACGATCTTGGCTTCGAGCTCCTTGAACACGCCGGCAATGCGGAGCTTGTCGTATTTCGGCTCCTGGCCTTCCGGGAAGTAGTGCGCCATCACCTTTTCCTTGGCCTTGCCGACCGCGGCGTAGCGGTCCTGCTTGACCGGAATGGCGTAGGCGGCGCGCAGATCGGTCTCGATCAGCGCCAGCATTTCCTTTTCCAGCGCGCTTTCGTCGACGATCTTGACTTCGCGCGGCTCCTTGGCGGCCTTCTCGGCGAGGTCGATGATCGCGTTGATGACGGGCTGGAAGTGGCGGTGGCCGAACATCACGGCGCCGAGCATGATCTCTTCGCTCAGTTCCCTGGCTTCCGATTCCACCATCAGCACGGCGTCGCTGGTGCCGGCGACGACCAGCTCGAGCTGGGTGTCGGCCATCTCGTCGAGCGTCGGGTTGAGAACGTATTCGTCGTTCATGAACCCGACGCGCGCGGCGCCGATCGGGCCCTTGAACGGCACGCCCGACAGCGTCAGTGCCGCGGATGCGGCCACCATCGCCACCACGTCGGGATCGTTCTCCATGTCGTGCGACAGCACGGTGACGATCACCTGGGTTTCGTTGCGCCAGCCATCGGCGAACAGCGGGCGGACCGGGCGGTCGATCAGGCGGGAAACCAGCGTCTCCTTCTCGGTCGGCCGTCCCTCGCGCTTGAAATAGCCGCCGGGGATGCGGCCCGCGGCGTAGGTCTTTTCCTGATAGTCGACGGTGAGCGGCAGGAAGTCGACGCCTTCGCGCGGCGTCTTGGCGGCGACGACGGTGGCGAGCACGACGGTCTCGCCATAGGTCGCCAGCACGGCGCCGTCGGCCTGACGGGCGATCTTTCCGGTTTCTAGCCGGAGGGGACGCCCACCCCAGTCGATCTCGACTGAATGAATATTGAACATCTATTCGTCTTTCATGGTTTTGCGAAAGCAAGGCCGCCTAAAAACGCAAAAACCATGCGCAAGATTGCGGGACGCTGATTGCGATGCTTCGCAGATTCAGCGCCCGGCGATCCTGCCATGGTTTTTATGCTTCGAATGGCGTCCATCCTTCCGATGGTACGGGCTCTCTTGCCCGTTACGCCCAGCCGCCGGATTGCTGCTGGACACGCCGCGCGGACATTACGAGGTCCGCGCGCTGGTACGCATGATCTGATCGGTAAACCGGAAAACCGCTTTTCCGGATCATGCGCAATAACGCGCGCGAGGATCGCGCGCGTGAACTGTACTCAACGACGAATGTTGTGCTTTTCGAGCAGCGCCTTGTAACGCGCCTCGTCCTTCCTCTTGATATAGTCGAGAAGCGAACGGCGCGTTGCCACCATTTTCAAAAGCCCGCGACGCGAATGATTGTCCTTCACGTGGGATTTGAAATGCCCGGTGAGGTTGTTGATGCGTTCCGACAGGATCGCGACCTGAACCTCGGGCGAGCCGGTGTCACCGGCCTTGTTGGCATTCGTCTTGATGACTTCCGCTTTACGTTCGGCGGTAATCGACATCGTCAAACACTTTCGTTGTTGCGAGCCGAACTGGCAGTCAGTCCGGTCAGGTTGAACACGCGCTTGGGGATGAGTTCGCCATTGCCAATTTCGGCGAGGGCCA
>DATNMT010000119.1:0-7003 GCA_035602495.1 Bradyrhizobium sp. | reverse complement strand
ATGAACGAAGCGACCCGCATCCCACCGGCGGCCGTCGAGCTCGGCGCCAGCGGCGAAGAATTCCAGAACCTTCACGAGTTCGCCACGAAGGCGCGGGCCAACCTCAACCAGAATACCTGGGACTATATCGTCGGCGCCGCCGAGACCGAGACCACCATGCGCCGCAACCGCATGGCGCTCGACGAGATCGCGTTCCGGCCGCGGGTGCTGCGCAACGTCGCCCATGTCGACGCCTCCGTCGAACAATTCGGCCGCAAGATGCGCCTGCCGGTGGTGATCGCCCCGGTCGGCGCGCTCGAACTGTTCGATCCCGGCGCCGGCGCGGCGGTGGCGCGCGGGGCCGGCCGGTTCGGCGCCGCCCATATGCTGAGCTCGGTGTCGGAGCCCGGCCTGGAGAAGACCGCCGAGGCCGCGCCGGATGCCATGCGGATGTATCAGCTCTATGTCCGCGGCGACGACGCCTTTGTCGAGGATCGCGTCAGCCGCGTGGTCGCCTCCGGCTACACCGCCTTCTGCCTGACGGTCGACACCGCCCATTACAGCCGCAGGGAACGCGACATCGCCAAACGTTATGTCCGCGCCAGCCGCGTGCGCGCCACCGGCGGCGACTTCCAGAAGGGACTGGAGTGGCGCACGGTGAAACTGATCAAGGACAAGTTCAAGATCCCTCTGGTGATCAAGGGCATCGCGACCGCGGAGGACACCCATATCGCGCTCGATCACGGCGTCGACTGGATCTACGTCTCCAACCATGGCGGCCGCCAGCTCGACCACGGCCGCGGCGCCATGCAGGTGCTGCCCGAGATCGTCGCAGCGGTGAACGGCCGCGCCAAAATCATGGTCGACGGCTCGTTCTGCCGCGGCACCGATATCGTGAAAGCGATTGCGCTGGGCGCCGATCTCGTCGGCATCGGCCGGCTGCAATGCTGGGCGCTGGCGGCCAAAGGCGAAGCCGGCATCTTGCGGATGCTGGAGCTGCTGGAAGACGAGGTGATCCGCTGCCTCGGGCTGCTCGGGGTGACAAAATTCGCCGAGCTCGACAAATCCTATCTGCACCCGGCGGCGACGACCAATGTGCCGAGCGTGTTCAGCGCGTTCCCGCTGCTGGAGATCGAACCGTATCGGTATTGAGGGGGGCGTTCCCAACGCGCCCTGCATATGAGGCGGCGGCTGCAAACAACGCAGCCACGGCACAGACATGGGTTCGGCGCACGAATCTCTTGCTCATCACACGCTCCTTCGGCCTGCTTGACCTTCCGAAGCGTTAGTGGTGACGAACGCAACCCGGGTTCATCGCCCTCAGGGCGCACCGAGCCACACCCGGCAGGCTGCCGTTTGCGCGGGAATGACAATCGCCCGCGGCAGTTCCGCCCCGGCGCCACACCTGCCGAGCGATTGCGCCTCGTCCAGGTCGTTCGACACATGGCCTATAAACGTTGGCGGACGTCCGCTTTGGTGCGCATTGCGGACTCAAGTCGGACATCGCGCCAGGGTCCGAAAGGTGCCACAACCTGACTCATGCACCGCTGCAATAGTCGCTTCACGCTCCCCGGGGTTATTCGGTAATTCCTCGCCGCAGCCGCGCCCTCGCGCGGCGGACCCGCTTGTGGGCTTGGCTCCCAGCGGGGCGCGATCGGCGATGATGCCCATCGCTATCTTTCTCGCCTTGGCGGCGCGGCGGTGGCGGATAGCCAGGGGACCGCCTATTATTACGACATGCCAATCCTGGGAGGTGGGCATGGTGAGAAGACGCATCGGCATTCTCACGGGCGGCGGCGACGTCCCCGGCCTCAACGCGGTCATCAAGAGCGTGACTTATCGCGGCAGTGAGAACGACATCGAGGTCGTCGGTCTCCGCCGTGGTTGGGAGGCCCTCACGCACCTGAACCTCGAGGACCCGACCAGCAGGTCCCACCACATTATGCCGCTGAATCGTGAAAACACTCGCACCATCGACCGGCGCGGCGGCACCGTGCTGCACTCGAGCCGCACCAATCCGTCCAAAATGCAAAAGCTGCCCGATCATCTCGTCGGCAAGGACTTTCCAGTCGCCCTGAGTACCAAGGGGGGCATCGCAACCAAGACGTGGGACCTTACCGGCCAGGTGCTGGCCAACCTCTCGGGGCTCGGCATCGAACATCTGATCGCCATCGGCGGCGACGACACGCTCGGTTACGCAGCCAAGCTCAACGACCTCGGCGTCAAGATCATCGCCATCCCCAAGACGATGGACAACGACGTCCGCAACACCGAGTACTGCATCGGCTTCTCGACCGCAATCACCCGCGCCAGCGACGCCATCCAGCGGCAACGCACCACTGTCAGCTCTCACGAGCGAATCGGGATTTTCCGCATCTTTGGCCGCGACGCCGGATTTACGGCGCTCTACACCGCGTACGCCACCTCAATACGGTGCGTCATACCGGAGTACAAAGTCAGCCTCGACAAGCTTATCCAGTTGCTCCTCGAGGAGAAGCGCACCAACCCAAACAACTACGCGCTGGTCGTGCTCAGCGAGGGCGCCGAGTGGGAGGGCTACAAGGTGCAGGAATACGGCGAGTCTGACGCCTATGGCCACCGCAAGAAGGCGAGCGTGGCCGAATCGCTTGCTGACGAGATCAAGCGGCGCGTCGGCCAGGAGACGATCATTTCCGACCTCACCTACGACCTGCGATCGGGCGATCCGGACTTCATCGACAAGCTTGTGGCCCTGACTTTCGGTAACATGGCCTATGATGCCATCCTGGAAGGGAAGACTGGCCTCATGTCGGCGCTGACGGAGGGCTGCTACGACCTCGTGCCCATCCCTGACGCCAAGCTCGGGCCGCGCAAGTTGGATGTCGCCAGCATGTACAACACGGAGCGCTACCGCCCCAGCTACGCCAACAAGCGCGGGCTGCCGATGTTTCTCAACCGCGCGTCATAGGGTGGCAGGTGGAAACCCGATCCCCGGCATGGCTGCTGCGAGTGCGTTGCCGCCGCGCTGCCGGGAACTCAGTAAGTCTCGCGTCGCAGCAGTTCGCTCTTTGAGCCTGAGGCCACGCCAAACGCAGCCTGAAAGGTTACATACCGCGACGGCCGGTTTGAAACGCGAGAGAATTACAGCAGCCGGCTGTTCAGCGCCCGGAATGTCGCTTGTGGTTCAGACTCGGACCTCAGTGAGGGAAACCGGTATGTCCGTTCTACCCTCAGGAGCAGACATCGTCAGGCTACGCACTCAGTTCCGGTTCGTGCCGACATCGGAAGTCGTCACGTTCATTCGATAACCTCGTCGGTGCGGGCGATCAGTGACGGTGGCACAGTCAGGCCGAGCGCCTTGGCGGTATTGAGGTTGATCACCAGTTCGATTTTATTGGGGCGCTCAACCGGCAGCTCTCCGGGCTTGGCGCCTTTCAGAATTTTGTCGACGAAGACCGCCGCGCGACGATAATTCTCCACGAGATTAGGACCGTAGCTCACCAGCCCGCCGGCCACGACCGATTCACGGTTGAAATATATCGTTGGCAGCCGCGCATTCGCCGCCAGTTCTGCAATACGCACCCGATAAGCCGCGAACGTAACGTCGGGCGGAACCAGAACTGCCTCGACCTTCTCCTGTGCAAAGTGCGCAAAGGCACGCTCAAGGTCTTCGGGAACGCGGTAATCAAAATGCACGAGGGCGAGCGACGCCTTGGTCGCCGCATCCTGGGTCTCGCGCCATTGCGGTACGTGCAGCGGGTTCTCGACATTGATTATTGCGCCGACGCGCGCAAGATGAGGAAGCAATTCGCGGATAATATCGATCTGCTTGGACGCCAGATCCTCGGCGAAGTTCGTGAGGCCGGTGACGTTCCCGCCAGGACGAGACAGGCTTTGCACAAGACCGAAGCGGACTGGGTCTGCACCGGTCGCCATGACGATCGGGATCGTACTGGTGGCTTTGCTCGCGGCGAGGTTGGCGGGCACGGGCGCCGACACGATCACCCTGGGCTGGAGACGGACTAGCTCCGCCGCCAAGGCCCCAAGGCGGTCGAGGAAGCCGTCGGCGTAACGATACTCAATGCGAATGTTGACTCCCTCGACGTAGCCGAGTTCACGCAGGCCGGCGCGAAACGCGTCGTACCTATCGGCCATGGTGGCAGCAGACGCACCTTCAAGTACGGCGATCAGTGGGGGCTGCGATTGCTGGGCCCACGCGTCGAGCGAGCCAACTACCGCTGTTCCCGAGAGAAGGGCTATGAACGTGCGGCGCCTCACCGGCCACCTCATCGAAAGTTGACAGCAGAGCTATATCACCTTTCACCTCGATGTGGCGCGAAGCAAGGTATCAGATCCCCCAAGGTCCGAGTTGGGTCAAAAGCGCCGTTTCGACCCTCCGCCAGCCGCTTCCCATCTACCCCGAACAACGGACATCGCCAAACCGACCCGGCAGGTCCGGGTGGTGCCGTCAACCGTCGTTCAGGGTCTTGCTATTTTTGGCCTCTCACAGGTCGTGCCGGTACAAGACCCCGACAGTTCCTAGAGACAGCACGAAGGCGATGAATGCCAAAACCAGCATGTCATGCGTAGAGATCATCAGCACGGATTTAAGCTCGCTGACGGGCGGTGGCGAGAGCTGAACGACACGGACCCGGCGCGCGACCAGCGGCGATTGTGATGGTCCGATATCGACCCAGCGATCTGCCCATGACGTTCCGATAGCGGCGGCGACGCCTTGGTGCTCAATGCCCGGTGGCGTTGGGGTCGTGAGGGACCGCGCAGCATCGTCGTCCGGCAACATCGCCGACATCGCGTCATGCCAATTGGGCTCACTCTGTCGCTGAACTTCTTGAATCGGAGGTTTTTGCCGAACCTGGATTTGACGGTGTCTGGAAAGTGTCGCGTCCCAGCAGTGATCCGGGCCATGCCAATAGATATGTACCGCGCCGAAATGCTGACGCGCCTCGGCCTTGCTCATGCAGGACTGTGAAGCTTCCGACGGCGTTGTCACCGCCAACATCGTCACAACGATCACTGCGACACGCATTGGGTCGCTCCGTACCGACGTGCCGCCCCCAACGACTCACCTCAGCCTGATCCTAGAGCCGAACAACCTGCAAATTATGGCCGTTACAAAGGACAACAGCGGGATGTTACGGAGAAATGCCGGATTTTCGGCCGGGGAATGCCCAATTTGGAAAAATCACCTGCTCAGCTCGAAGCCAGGATGTTCGACTCTTTGAGGCCCATTTGGCAGAGCTATCTGGCGTTTGTGCCGAGTAGGCACGGAGGCTGGATTGAGAACCGGGATGATCCAACGTTTGCTTCGAGCAAACCAAACGGCAAACAATCGACCCGATATTTTGGTCAGCCAATGTCCGGTTCGGGTCCTATGCCGATCCGCAGGCGATTGACCCTGTAACGCGCGTTTCAAGCCGAATTGAGCTTCCTGAAGCGGAATTTAAAGGGATCGGGCCCGATCTCTACCTACATCGATGCCGAGGGCATCCACATCGGATGCTGCAAGCCGATAGCTCGCGTCTGACAGCACGCTCGCCTCACGAAGCGTGATCGCCTCGTCTTGTCTGCGCGTGGGTCTGCGACCGATAGATACAGGAGAAAAACGACAATGATTTCATTCAAAGCTCTTGCAGCGGCCGTGCTGCTGTCCGCGACCGTAGCGACGCCTGCATTCGCGCAAGGTGTGAACAGCAGCGAGCGCTCTCTGTATATCCAAAATCTAAACAACTCCGGGTATAATCCGAAGAACGACTACAATCCGAACGGGACCATAAGGGCCGCCATCCAGGAGCCGGGCTCGTTCGCGTTCTATTATCCGAATCTGGACGTTCTGAATGGCGGGGCTCCAACTCCTGCTGCCAGAATGTCTCGCGACTGGCCCGCGTTGAAGGGCGCGTGTGCGTCGGCCGGCGGCGGCATCACTTACTGCGGCGGGCGCTAAGGCTCCCAACGCCCACATCTTGCAAACGGGCTCCGAGTTCGGCTCGCTTCGCGCTGGACGCAGCGTCAAAGCTCAGGCGCGCGCCACGCGCAGCGGATCGAGAGTGACGAGATGCCGCTGACCATGGTGGAACAGGTACGCTGCGGAGGCGCGGCGAGTTCGACCGACTCCAGCCGCGGCAGCAAGGTCTTCAGCAGCGCTCGCATTTCACGCCGTGCCAGATGGGCCCCGATGCAGTGATGCTGACCCAGCCCGAAGGCAAGATGGGGATTCGGGCGGCGGTCGATCCGGAACTGGTCCGCATTCGGGAAAACGGTCTCGTCACGGTTGGCGGAATTGAAAAACAGCGCCACCGCTTCGCCTGCCCGGATCGTTCGGCCACCGAGTTCGATGTCCTCCGTCGCGGTGCGGACGATGTGCCGGCCCGGCGTCGTCCAGCGGAGCATTTCCTCGATCGCGGTATCGATCAGCGACGGGTCGGCGCGCAGCCTCGCCAATTGGTCCGGGTGTTCGATCAGCGCGTGCATGCCACCGCTGAGGCAGAAGGCGATCGTGTCGTGGCCGCCAGTGGCGATCATTGCATAGTAGGAGAACCGCTCGTAGTCGGGCATCGACTCCCCTTGCACCTGGGCGTTGGCGATGACGCTGCTCAGGTCATGCCGCGGACAGGCCCGGCGGTCGGCGGCGACGGGGTCGAAATAGGCCTGGAAACCGAAACCGGCCCGGCAGATCGCCGTGGTCGGGTGATCGGCCAGCCGGCGCACGGGATCTTCCGGTCCGACCAGCCCCCAGGATAGTTTCAGGATCAGGTCGTCGTCGGCCTCCGGCAGGCCGAGCAGGCGCATGATGCCGCGGATCGAAAACGGCACCGCGATTTCCCGGGTGAAGTCGAACGCCTCGCTGCGTCCGGCGATACGGCTGACGATGTGGTCCGCCCAGGTTTCCAGCCACGGCTCCATTGCGGCGAGCGCGGGCGGCGTCAGCCACGGCTGCGCCACAGCGCGGTAGGCGGCATGGTCGGGATCGTCCATCTGCAGCAGGCCACGCAGGACATAGGGCTGGCCGAGGATCCGCTCGAGGCGC
>DATNMT010000110.1:0-7440 GCA_035602495.1 Bradyrhizobium sp. | reverse complement strand
ATTCAAAGACCGCTCCCGCGTCACGGATAGAGCTTCGAAAATGTCGCGACGGCGGCGTCCGCAAGCCGCGCGACCTGCGCAAGCCCTGTACAGCCTGCCCATTGACGCCGTGATATCAGCATAGGACATTTCAATCGGGCGCGAGCGATCGGGATTCCGGCCATGGATGTTTACCACTTCAGGAATTTCGAGTTGCTGGATCCCGACGCCGGAGAATTGCGCGGCGGCCACGAACTGGTGGTCGAGGGCGACCGCATCAAGGAAGTCTCGGAAAAGCCGATCAAGCTCGAAAATGCCGATGTGATCGACTGCGGCGGACGCACGCTGATGCCCGGCCTGATCGACAGCCATGTCCATGTGGTGCTGTCCGAGGTGGTGCTGCGCAACCTGGAAAGCGTGCCGCTGACGCTGATGACCGCGCGCGCCGCGGGCCTGATGCGCGCCATGCTCGACCGCGGCTTCACCAGCGTGCGCGACACCGGCGGCGCCGATTGGGGCCTGAAGGAAGCAACCGACAAAGGCTTTTTGCCGGGGCCACGCCTGTTCATCGCCGGGCGCGCGATCGGCCCCACCGGCGGCCACAGCGACGGCCGCCGCCGCACCGATGTGGGCGCGCGCTGTCACTGCTGCAATGCGCTCAGCTTCGCGATGGGCATCGCCGATGGCGTTGCCGAAGTCCGCCGCGCGGTGCGCGAGGAAATGCGCCAGGGCTGCGACCAGGTCAAGATCATGATGTCCGGCGGTGTCGCCTCGCCCTACGATCCGCTCGACAGCCTGCAGTTCTCGGTCGGCGAAGTGGAGGCCGCCGTGGAAGAGGCGCAGGCTTTCGGCCGTTATGTCTGCGCGCACGCTTATACGCCGGAAGCCATCACGCGCGCGGCCCATGCCGGCGTGCGCACCATCGAGCACGGCAATCTGATCGACGATGCGTCCGCCAAATTGATGGCCGAGAAAGGCATGTTCCTGGTCGCCAATCTCGTCACCTATTTCGAGATGAAGAAGCGGGCCTCCGAATACGGCATGAATTCGGACATGCTGGCCAAGAACGACCTCGTCATCGACGGCGCCCTGAAGTCGCTCGAAATCTGCAAGCGTCATGGCGTCCCGGTCGCCTACGGCACCGACCTGCTCGGCCAGTTGCAGGTGGCGCAGTCGGAGGAGTTTTCGCTGCGCGCGCGGGTGCTGTCGCCGGCCGAGATCATCCGCTCCGCCACCACGATCGGCGCCCAGCTCGTGCGCATGGAGGGCAAGATCGGCTGCCTGAAGGAGGATGCGTTCGCCGATCTGCTGGTCGTCGACGGCAACCCGCTCAAGAACCTGAGCCTGCTTCAAGAGCAAGGCAGGTACCTCGCCGCGATCATGAAGGGCGGGCGCTTTCACAAGAACCGGCTGCATTGATGTCCCAGCAAATCCTGTTCAGGAATTTCGAACTGCTCGAACCTTCGTTCGGCGAGCTTCGCGGCGGGTACGAGCTGCTGGTCGAGGACGATACAATCCGGGAACTTAGCGAGACGCCGATCAAGGCGGCCGAAGCGACCGCGGTCGACTGCGGCGGACGCACGCTGATGCCAGGACTGATCGACAGCCACGTGCATGCCATCCACAGCGAGGTCAACGTCCGCTTCATGGAGGCGCTGCCGCTGACCCTCGTCACCGCGCGGGCGGCGACGCGGTTGCGCGCCATGCTCGACCGCGGCTTCACCACGGTGCGCGACACCGGCGGGGCCGACTGGGGCATCAAGACGGCGATCGAAACCGGGCATATTGTCGGACCACGGCTTTATATCGCCGGCCAGTCGATCGGCCCCACCGGGGGACATTCGGATTCGCGCCGGCGCACCAACCGCGGCGGCGAATGCGTCTGCTGCAACGGCCTGCAATTCAAATCCGCCATCGCCGACGGCGTCGATGAGGTCCGCAAGTCGGCGCGCGAGCAGATGCGGCAGGGCGCCGACCACGTCAAGATCATGATGTCCGGCGGCGTCGCCTCGCCCTACGATCCGCTCGACAGCCAGCAATTCTCCGACGGTGAAGTCAGCGCGGCGGTGGAGGAGGCAACCGCCTTCGGCCGCTACGTTTGCGCCCATGCCTACAGCGCGGATGCCATCAGCCGCGCCGCGCGGCTCGGCGTCCGCACCGTCGAGCACGGCAATCTGATCGACGACGTCAGCGCCAAAGCCATGGCGGAGAAGGGCATGTACCTGGTTGCCAACCTCGTCACTTATTACGCGATGAAAGATCGCGCCGCCCAATACGGCATGATCGGCGAGAGCCTCGCCAAGAACGAGATCGTGCTGCAGGGCGGGCTGAAGTCGCTGGAGATCTGCAAGCGACATGGCATTCCGGTCGGCTATGGCAGCGATCTGCTCGGTGAGCTGCACTGGGATCAGTCGAAGGAGTTCGTCATCCGCCAGGAAGTGGTCTCGCCGATCGAGATCATCCGCTCGGCGACCACGATCGGCGCCGAAATCCTGCGCCTGCCCGGCAAGCTCGGCACCTTGCAGCCCGACGCCTTTGCCGACGCCATCCTGGTCGACGGCAATCCGCTGAAAGACCTTGCGCTGCTGGGCGATCAAGGCAAACATCTCTCGGTGATCATGAAGGCCGGAACCCTGCACAAGAACCGGCTGAACTGATCGCGAGAGCATGATCCGGAAAAGTGGGCACCGGTTTTCCGAAAAGGTCATGCTCAAACAAAAAGATAGAGCGGGATGACGATTCGAAGAAGAAGGCGTCCCGCTCTAGACTCGTGAGAAGAGACGATCTTGACCGTCATACCCGGATGGACATCTTCGCGCGTGGTCGGCCGCACGGCGCTCCGGGCCGCGGCCGGCGTGTCGCTTGCGTATATCCTGCTGCCGATGTTCTTCGTGATCTGGCTGGCGTTCTTCGCGCAGGAAATTCCGTCATTCCCGCCGGAGGGCTATTCGCTGAAATGGTTCCGCGCTGTTCCCGGCAATGACAGGTTCGTCAACGGATTCCTGCTCAGCCTGCAGGTCGCCGTCGCCGCCACCGCGATCGGCCTTTCCCTCGGCGTTCCCGCCGCAATTTGCCTGGTGCGAGGGCGCTTCATCGGACGCGAGGCGGTGAACAACCTTCTGTTGCTGCCGCTGATCGTGCCGGGGATCGTGCTCGGCATCGCGCTCTATGTCTTCCATGTCGAGACCGAGATCGCGACCGGCCTGCCGATCCTCGGCTCGCTGATCGGCCTGATCGCGGGCCACGTGCTGATCGCGATCCCCTGGACGGTGCGCCTGATCACCGCAAGCCTGGTCGGCATGGATCGCTCCGTCGAGGAAGCCGCCCAAAACCTCGGCGCCGATCGACTGACCACGTTCCGGCGCATCACGCTACCCGCCATTCTGCCGGGCATGGTCGCGGCCGCCTTGTTCGGCTTCATCGCCTCGTTCGGAAACCTGGAGATGAGCCTGTTCCTGGTCGGCCCCGGCCGCACCACGCTGCCGATCGCGATCCTGCAATACCTGGAATGGAAGATCGACCCGACGATCGCGGCGGTGTCGGTGTTGCAGATGCTGTTCATCGGCGCGGCGATGCTGCTGACCGATCGCTTCGTCAACATCGGCCGCGTGGTCTGACGATGGCGCTTCTGCAATTGACCGGCATCACCAAGAGCTACGGCGACTTCAAGGCCGTCGACGACGTTTCGCTCGACATTGCCGATGGCGAGTTTCTGGTCCTGCTCGGCCCCTCCGGATGCGGCAAGACCACGACCTTGCGGATCGTCGCCGGCTTCGTCGAGCCGAGCTCAGGCCACGTGCGCCTCGGCGAACGCGACATCACCACGCTGCCGCCATGGATGCGCAACGCCGGCCTGGTGTTCCAGAGCTATGCGCTGTTCCCGCACATGACGGTTAGCGAAAACATCGCGTTCGGCCTCGAGATGCGCAAAATGCCGAAGGCGCAGATGGCGCCGAAGATCGCGGAGGCCTTGCGGCTGGTGCGGCTCGATCATCTGGCCGACCGGCTACCCCGGCAATTGTCGGGCGGCCAGCAGCAGCGGGTGGCGCTGGCCCGGGCACTGGTGTTCCGGCCCGATGTGCTGCTGCTCGACGAGCCGCTCTCCAATCTCGACGCCAAATTGCGCCAGGACGTGCGGGTCGAAATCCGCGAATTGCAGCGCCAGCTCGGATTGACGACGGTGATGGTGACCCACGACCAGGAGGAAGCCTTGACCATGGCCGACCGGCTCGTCGTCATGAGCGAGGGCCGGATTCGCCAGATCGGCTCGCAGCAGGATCTCTACGAACGCCCCGCGGAAAAGTTCGTCGCGGATTTCGTCGGCCGCTCCACCTTCATCGATGGCCGCATGGACGGCCCGGGACGTTTCGTCTCGGCCGGCGGCCTCGTGGTCGCCTGCGAAGCCAGCGGCACCGGCAGCGCCTCGCTGGCGCTGCGCCCCGAGCGTCTTGCGCTGATCGATGGGGCCGCCCCGCCGATCGACAACCGCTTTCCCGGCGCGGTGGAATTCATCTCCTATCTCGGATCGCAAGTGGACCTGCACGTGCGGCTGTCGCCCAAGGAGCGGGTCATCGTGCAGATCCAGAACCGGCCGGAACAGCCGCTGCCGGTGATCGGAGAGCAGGTCCATATCGGCTGGAGCAAATCGACCGGCCGCGTTTTTCCATCATGACATCCCTGCCAACCCAGCAACGGAGGCATTCACCATGACCCAATCGACATCCCGCCGTGACGTCTTGCTCGGCGCAGCTGCTCTCGCCGGCGCCGCCGGCCTGCCGCGCGCGGCATCGGCCGACACCAAGGGCCGCATCGTCGTCGGCACCTGGGGCGGCGATTACGCGCGGCTTCTGAACAAGAACGTCGAGGCGCCGATCCTGATCAAGGACGGCTGGGAGGTGGTGCAGGATCAGGCCGGCGACCCCGAGCGGCGTTCGAAAATGCTCGCCGAAGTGCGACTGCCGCGCGGCACCTCCGATGTGCAGGGTCTCTCCGCGCTGAACATGTTCCAGATGCAGGACGCCGGCACGGTGTTGCCGATCGATTACGGCAAGCTCAAGAATGCAGCCAATCTGATACCGTCGATGAAATATCCCTACGGCGTCGGCCACATCTATTCGGGCAAGGTCGGCGTCTACAATCCGAAGCTGATTACGACCGCGCCGGTCAGTTACAAGGACGTGTTCGATCCCAAACACGGCAACAAGCTCGGCATCATCGACATCCAGTACCAATACACCATGGTTTGCGCGGCGCTCGCCGCCGGCGGCAAGGTCAACGATCTCGAGCCCGGCAAGAAATTGCTGCTGGAATGCAAGAATGCCGGCATGCGGATCTATCCGACCAACGAGGTGTTCGCGCAAGGGCTGAAGGCGGAGGAATTCGGCATCGGCGTGATGTGGAAGGCGCGCGTCGTGCAATGGCAGAACGCCGGCATTCCGGTGACCGCCATCGCCCCCTCCGAAGGCACCCTCGCCTACATCTCCGGTTTTGTCATTCCGAAGAACGCGCCCAACAAGGACGGCGGCTACGCTTATCTCGACGCGATGCTGGAGAAGAGCGCGCAGGAGGCATTTGCCGTCGACATGGGCTACAACCCAACCGTCACCAACGCCGTGGTCGCGCCCGATCTCAACCAGCGCATCGGCTTCACGCCCGAGGAGATCAAGAAGCTGGTCGATCTCGACTACGACTACATGAACAAGAACGATGTCGAGTTCAAGGACTGGTGGGACAAGGTGCTGAAGAACTGAGCGGGCATTGGCGAACCGACCGATGGCCGCGACTGCTGCAACCCACCTCCAGTCGGACGAGGCGCCGACGTCGTTGCTCTCGGCCACGATGCTGGTCGGGCCGGCGACGGTGTTCGTGGCCGCCGGCCTCCTGGTGCCGCTCGCGATCCTGTTCCGCTACAGTTTCAACAGTTTTGAACCGCGACGCATGATGGTGGAGACCTTCACGCTGGGCAATTACGTGAAGTTTTTCGCCGATCCCTATTACACCGGCGTGCTGTGGACGACGTTGCGCGTCGCCGCACTTTGTACCCTTGCCTGCCTGGTGATGGCGTTGCCGCTCGCCTATGTGCTGGCGCGAACCCAATCGCGGTTCAAGAATGTACTGATCATGCTGGTGGTGCTGCCGCTGTTCGTTGGCAACGCCGTGCGCGCGGCCGGGTGGATGGTGTTATTCGGCTCCAGGGGTTTTCTCAACGTCGCCTTGATGCAGTTCGGCGCGATCGACGAGCCGCTGCAGATCATGTTTACCGAGGGCGCCGTCGTCGCCGGCATCATCGCCGTCAACCTGCCCTACATGGTGCTGACGTTGCAGAGCGTGATCGAGGGCATCAACCGCAATGTCGAGGAGGCCGCCTTCAGCCTCGGCGCCGGGCCGGCGACAATGTTTCGCCGCGTGCTGCTGCCGCTGTCGCTGCCGGGCATCCTCGCCGGCACCATCCTGACCTTCATCCTCGGCATGAACGCCTACGCGACGCCCGTGCTGCTCGGCGGCCCGAAGTTCAAGATGATGGGGCCTCTGGTCTACGGACAGTTTCAGCTCAACAACTGGCCGTTCGGCGCTTCCGCGGCGTTCATCCTGATGACCGCGACCCTGGGGCTCACGGCGACGGCCAATATCCTGATCCAGCGCCGGTTCCGGCGATGACGATTGAAAGGGACTTCCCATGACGGTTGGTGTCGGCGGTTCGACGGCGGAGGCGGAGCTCGCCGCGATCAGGAACATGCGCGGCGACGTGCCGCCGATCGGCGTCGATGAGCGCCTCGCGCGCATCGCCCGCGCGCAGGCGATCATGCGCGAGAAGGGCATCGATGCGCTCTATCTCGATGTCTCATCGAGCATGACCTATTTTACCGGACTAAAATTCCGCCGCACCGAACGCATGCACAGCGCGGTGCTGCCGGCCAAGGGCGAGATCGTCTATGTCTCGCCGGCCTTCGAGGTCGAGAAACTCAAGACCATGCTGTCGTTCGGCGACAAGATCGCGGTCTGGGAGGAGGATGAGGATCCGACCACGACCGTCACCGAGACGGTGCGCGCGCTCGGCTATCCCAGCGGCACCATTGCGGTCGATGAGGCGACGCCGTTCTTCACCTTCGACGGGCTGCGCCGCGCCGGCAACGCCTACACTTTTGTCAATTCCATCGACGTCACCGCGGGCTGCCGCATGATCAAGTCCGAGCAGGAACTGGCGCTGATGCAGACCGCCAAGAACATCACGCTTCAAGCCCACAAGGCCGCCGCCCGCATCATGCGCGAGGGCATCACCACCACCGAAGTGCAGGCCTTCCTCACCACTGCGCACCGCAGGCTCGGCTCGGAAGGCGATCCGCCGTTCAACGCGGTACTGTTCGGCGAGGCCACCGCCTATCCGCACGGCGTGCCCTATCCGCAGACGCTGAAGGATGGCGACATGATCCTGATCGACACCGGCGCGCCGGTCGACGGCTA
>DATNMT010000106.1:0-7441 GCA_035602495.1 Bradyrhizobium sp. | reverse complement strand
AGATGGATTGCTTCGTCGCTAGGGCTCCTCGCAATGACGGATGAAGCTGTCTTTACGCCGCCGCGGCCGTCACCACTTCCGCCAGCAGCGCCTCGCGCTTCGACTGCGAGCGGTAGCCCTTCATGGTCGCCGCAAAACGTTCGAGGATGCCGTCCTCGAAGGCGGTGACGATGGTGTCGTGGACATAGCTCTTGCGGCAGATCGCGGGCGTGTTGGACAGCTCGTCCGCGGCGGCACGGACCGCTGCCAGCACCTGCTTGCGGCGGCCGCGGGCGCTCGCCGCCGGCGAAATCCGCGACAGCGATTCCAGCACCACGGCGGAAGCCATCAAGGTGCGGAAATCCTTCAGCGAAATCTTGATGCCGGCGATCTCGCGCAGGAACGCATTCACTTGTGTCGTGGAGACCGCGCGAACGGTGCCGGAACCGTCGCGATACTGGAACATGCGCTTGCCTGGCACGCCGCGCAGGATGCCGATGGCGCGCACGAGTTTCGCCGCGTCGCATTCCTTGCGCACGGCCTTGCCGCCCTTGGCCTTGAAGGAGAGCACGAGGCTATCATCTTCCAGCGCGACGTTGGATTTCAACAGCGTGGTGGCGCCGCGGGTGCCGTTGAGGCGGGCGTAGGATTCATTGCCCGGCCGGATCGCGGTGCGCGCGATCAGCTCGATCACGGCCGACAGCGCGAATTCGCGGGTCGGCTCATCGCCCGACAGGTGCATCGAGACGTTGCGGCGGATTTTTGGGAGGGCGGCGACCAGGCGCGCCAGGCGATGCGCCTTGCGGTGCTCGCGGACCTTTTCCCAGTCGGAATGATAGCGGTATTGCAGCCGGCCGGCGGCGTCGCGGCCGACCGCCTGCAGATGCGAGTTCGGATCGGGCGAGTAGCGCACCTCGGCATAGGCCGGCGGCACCGCCATCGAGTGCAGGCGCTTGATGGTGCCGGTGTGACGGATCGGCGTGCCGTTGGCGCGGACGAAGGAATAGTTTTTGCCGCGCTTGATGCGGCGGATGGTGAGCTGGTTCTGATCGCCGAGCTTCAATCCCAATTCGCTGGCCAGCGCCTCCACCGAGGCTCCGGGCGTCGGTTTTGCCGCTGGCGCCTGAGGCAGCTGGCCCAAGGCTTCGGCCAATGCCAGCGATGGATCGGCGGAAGCGGGCCGCGCGGGCTCAAGATTCTGCTGATCCACCATGACTTTAGACGCCTTGCTCCAGATCCATGTGTTAATGCCGGCTATCGGTATTCGGTTCCGGCAGGGCCGCCTGAGCCCGGGGAGGCCATTTAGGGGGTAATCGCGGCCAGCGCCAGCCCGCCATTCGACATTCGCGGTTTCTGGTTACCGTTGGGATGACGGGCAGCCGTACCATGCGGCTTTTTGACTTGCCGAAAACGCGATCGTGATGGCCGGCCGGGGCCACCGAGGCCGGGCTTTGGCGCCCGCTTTCTCGCGGATTGATCCGTCGCAAGCGAGAGCTCCGCCGAAGGTCCTATTTGTTCCGCTTGTCGGCGCCATCAGCGCGGACGCATAATCGTTGCAACAACGAAGACGGCTTGCAGTGCCCGCGTTCACTGGCCGCAAGGGTGGAGGGTGTGAGATGTCCGAGAAGATTTACGACGTGCCGGCCGAATGGGCCAAGCGCGCCTGGGTCGATCAGGCCAAGTACAAGGAAATGTACGCGCGCTCGATCAGCGACCCCAACGGCTTCTGGGCCGGGCAGGCCAAGCGCATCTCCTGGATGAAGCCGCCCACCAGGATCGAGAATTCTTCGTTCGCGCCCGGCCACATTTCGATCAAATGGTTCGAGGACGGCGTCCTCAACGTCGCCTGGAACTGCATCGACCGGCATCTGAAGACCCGCGGCGACCAGACCGCGATCATCTGGGAGGGCGACAATCCTTCCGAGTCGAAGCACATCACCTACCGGCAATTGCACGACGAAGTCTGCCGGATGGCCAACATCCTGCGCACCCGCAACGTCAAGAAGGGCGACCGCGTCACCATCTATCTGCCGATGATTCCGGAAGCCGCCTACGCCATGCTGGCCTGCGCGCGGATCGGCGCGATCCATTCGGTGGTGTTCGCGGGCTTCTCGCCCGACAGCCTCGCCCAGCGCATCAACGATTGCCAGTCCAGGCTGGTGATCACCGCCGACGAGGGCCTGCGCGGCGGCAAGAAGGTGCCGTTGAAGGCCAATGTCGATGCCGCGATCGCCAAGACCGGCGGCGTCGACTGGGTGATCGTGGTCAAGCGCACCGGCGGCAAGGTCGACATGAATCCCTCGCGCGACCTCTGGTACCACGACGCCGCCAGGATGGTGACCACCGAATGCCCAGCCGAGCATATGCACGCCGAGGATCCATTGTTCATCCTCTACACCTCCGGCTCGACCGGCCAGCCCAAGGGCGTGCTGCACACCTCCGGCGGCTATCTGGTGTTCGCGTCGATGACGCATCAATACGTGTTCGATTATCACGACGGCGATATCTACTGGTGCACCGCCGACGTCGGCTGGGTCACCGGCCACAGCTACATCCTCTATGGACCGCTCGCCAACGGCGCGACCACGCTGATTTTCGAGGGCGTGCCGAATTACCCCGATAATTCGCGGTTCTGGAACGTCGTCGACAAGCACAAGGTCAACATCTTCTACACCGCGCCGACCGCGATCCGCGCGCTGATGCAGTTTGGCGACGAGCCGGTCAAGAAGACCTCGCGAAAATCGCTTCGCCTGCTCGGAAGCGTCGGCGAGCCGATCAATCCGGAGGCCTGGGAATGGTATCACCGCGTGGTCGGCGACGAGCGCTGCCCGATCGTCGATACCTGGTGGCAGACCGAGACCGGCGGCATTCTGATCACGCCGCTGCCCGGCGCGACCAAACTCAAGCCCGGTTCGGCGACCGATCCGTTCTTCGGCGTGGTGCCCGAGATCGTCGATGGCGACGGCAAGGTGCTGGAGGGCGAGGCCACCGGCAATCTCTGCATCGCCAGATCCTGGCCGGGCCAGATGCGCACCGTCTATGGCGACCACGCCCGTTTCGAGCAGACTTACTTCTCGACCTACAAGGGCAAATATTTCACCGGCGACGGCTGCCGCCGCGACGCCGACGGCTATTACTGGATCACCGGCCGCGTCGACGACGTCATCAACGTCTCCGGCCACCGCATGGGCACCGCCGAAGTCGAGAGTTCGCTGGTGGCGCACGCCAAGGTCTCGGAAGCCGCCGTGGTCGGCTATCCCCACGACATCAAGGGCCAGGGCATCTACGCCTATGTGACGCTGATGACCGGCACCGAGCCGACGGACGAGCTGCGCAAGGAACTGGTGGCGTGGGTGCGCAAGGACATCGGCCCGATCGCATCCCCCGACCAGATCCAGTTCGCGCCCGGCCTGCCGAAAACCCGTTCCGGCAAGATCATGCGGCGTATTTTGCGCAAGATCGCCGAAGACGAACCGGGCAGTCTCGGCGACACCTCGACGCTTGCGGACCCTGCCGTGGTCGACGATCTCGTGCAGCACCGCCAGAATAAGAAGGGGGCGGGGGCGTAGGCTGCAGGAATCATCGGCGGCCGGTTCCCCGGATGCTGCGCAGCGCCATTAGCGCGTTCACGCGCGTCTTCGACGCGCTATGGCTTGCGGCGTGGTGCGCTGCTGATCCGGGGTCCACATCGCACACCGACACTTTGGCACGCTTGGGTCCCGGTTCGGCGGAGCAGCGCACCGGACGATGCGGAGCCTGTCATCGGGCGCGCGTTCGCGCGACCCGTTGGCATCGCCGGGAGAGCGGTGCACCGCGCCCGGGACACGATAACCCTCACATAATTGTCAGGGGCAACCCGCCCCCGCGGTGACGTTTCCCGACGAGTGTTGTTTTCAAGTCATTTACTTTGTTTGCAGCATTTTCTTTTCTCTCCCCTCGAAACGGGTGCGACAGCCGGCGTGGAAACCTCTTGGTTAACGCACGCGGTTAACAATGCGTGGGCGAAACCGGCGTTTTGCAGGGTTTTGCGGGAAATTGACGGCCCCGGCAGGGCCACGGAAGCGAGAACGGAGAGACCGATGTCGTTAAGGATTGCGGTGGCGCTGGCAGCCACCATCGGGGCAGGGATGTTGATGTCGACGGCGGCAGAGGCGCGGCCGGACATGGTCGGTTTCCGGGGCGATTATTCGCCGGGAACGATCGTGATCAAGACCAACGAGCGCCGGCTCTATCTGGTAGTCGATCCGGCCCACGCGATGCGCTACCCCGTCGGCGTCGGCAAGGCCGGCAAGCAATGGGCCGGCACCACTCGGATCGACGGCAAATACCGCAACCCGGCCTGGTCGCCGCCGAGGGAAGTCAAGCATGACAAGCCGAACATGCCGGATCTGATCCCCGGCGGCTCGCCGCGCAACCCGATGGGCGTTGCCGCGATGACCTTGGCCGGCGGCGAATATGCCATCCACGGCACCAACATGCCGGGTTCGGTCGGCGGGTTTGTCTCTTACGGCTGCATCCGCATGCTGAACGCCGATATCACCGACCTCTACCAGCGCGTCTCCGTCGGCACCACCGTGGTGGTGGCGCGCTGATATCAGTCTCTGTCATTCCGGGTTCGCGCTTATGCGCGCCCCGGAATGACACCGCAGAAAAAGCCGCGCATCCGTGCGGCTTTTTGTTTGAAATCATCCGCTTGCGTCGACCTCAAAAATCCGAGGCGATGCCCCTGTTCTCCCAATCGCCATAGCGGGTCGGTTCGGGGCCTTTCGGGCCCTGGAACTCCTTCGCCGCCGGTTTGGCGTTTGACGCGGCGGCTTGGCGTCGGGCTTCAGCCTCGGCGAGCGCGCGCTGGGCCGCCGGCGTCAGCGGCTTGCGCTCCGGTTCCGATGCAGCGGTTGCAGGAGGCGCAGGGTCGTCGGTCATCTCGTGATGTCCTGCCGCGGGAATAGCTCGCGCGATTCAGCGCAACGGCCTACAGATGATGCGGTGACGGTGAAACCGCCAGTGCGATTCTTATATTTGGCATATTCCCGTGGCACAGGTGTTTTAGGTTGCGATGGCATAGACTGAACCGCGAATCGCACTCCTTTTCTTCCGAGATGTTCCCGCTCCATGCCTCCTCAACGATTCGCTTTGCCATCGGAAGTGCCTGGTCTTGCGGCGCGGCGGATCGCGGCGGACATCCTCGACGGCGTCCTGCATAAGCGCCGCACGCTCGACGAACAACTCGATGGCGCCGCCGCGCATCCCGGATTGAAGACACTGTCCGACCGCGACCGCGCGCTGATGCGGCGGCTGGTGGCGACGATCCTGCGGCGGCTCGGCACGCTCGGCCACGTGCTGTCGCGGCTGCTCGATCGCGGCATTCCGACCGATGCGCCGCGCGCGCAAAGCGCGCTTCTGATCGGCGCCGCGCAAATCCTCTGGATGGACGTGCCCGATCATGCCGCGGTGGATTTGTCGGTGCGGCTGGTGCAGTCGGACCGGCGGGCGGCGAAATATGCCGGGCTCGTCAACGCGGTGCTGCGCCGCTGCGCGCGCGAGGGGCAGCCCTTGATCGACGAGGTCAAGTCGAAGACGCTGGATATTCCGGAGTGGCTGCTGGCGCGCTGGATCGCCCATTACGGCGAGAGCGTCGCGCGCGACATCGCGCTCGCGCTCAGCCACGAGCCCTCGCTCGATATCACCGTGAAATCCGACCCAGTTCAGTGGGCGTCGCGCCTGCACGGCGAAACGCTGCCGACCGGGACCGTGCGCACGCTGCTGCAGGGCTCGGTGACAATGCTGCCGGGTTTTGTCGAGGGCCAATGGTGGGTGCAAGACGCCGCCGCCGCCCTGCCGGCGCGCCTGTTCGGCGACATTGCCGGCAAATCCATTGTCGATCTCTGCGCCGCGCCCGGCGGCAAGACCGCGCAGCTGGTGCATGCCGGGGCCCGCGTCATCGCCGTCGACCGTTCGCCCGGCCGCATGTCGCGGCTGCGCGACAATCTGGCGCGGCTCGAACTGAAGGCGGAGACCGTGGTCACCGATGCCGCCGAATGGCCGGGGGCGAGCAACGGCGAAGGTTTTGACGGCATCCTGATCGACGCGCCCTGCTCGTCGACAGGTACCATCCGTCGCCACCCCGACGTCGCCTGGCTGCGGCAGGAAGCCGATATCGGCGCGCTGGTGGGCTTGCAGAAGCGGCTTTTGCAACGGGCGGTGGGGCTGCTCAAGGCCGGCGGGACGCTGGTCTATTGTACCTGTTCGCTGGAACCGGAAGAGGGCGAGCAGGCGATATCGGCCCTTTTGGCCACCGAGCCGGCCATCCGCCGCGCCCCGATCGGTGCGGGCGAGGTCGCGGGGCTGGGCCACCTCCTCACCGGCGAAGGCGACCTGCGGACGCTGCCCTGCCACCTCCCGCATCAGGACCCCCGCCTCGGCGGGCTCGACGGCTTTTACGCCGCGCGGCTGGTTAAATCCTGATTTTGCACCGGATTTCGGCGTCCTTGTGCTGATTCGCGCGGTTTCAAGATGGTGTCTTGGCGGCGTTTCCGGATTAAAAGGATTCGCAAACACAAATCCTCCAATCAAGGGCAGGCGTGTCGGTCGCTCAACGCAGACGCATCTCGACGCTGATCATGAGCCGCTTTGCGCGGAACATGATGGCGCGCGCGAGCGGTGGCTCGGTGGCGCTGTCACGGCTGTGGCCAGGCCGCACCGACCGCCTGATCATCGCCCCGCATGATTTGCGCACCGCCGACGCCACCCGCGCCGCCGAGATCTATGCCGGCCGCTTCGTGTTCGCCGGCAAGATCGTGACCTGCCACGGCCGCTCGATTTTCGATCTGGAGCCGCCATCGGAGGACTGGGAGGTGGCGCTGCTCGGCTTCGGCTGGCTGCGGCATTTGCGCGCCGCCGATACCGCGCTGACCCGCGCCAACGCCCGCTCGCTGGTCGACGACTGGATTTCCAACACCGCGCGCAAACGCCCCACCGGCCGCCGCGCCGATGTGGTGGCGCGCCGCGTCATCTCGCTGTTGTCGCAGGCGCCGCTGGTGCTCGGCGATACCGACGGCAAGTTCTACCGGCGTTATCTTCGCGGGTTGACGCGCGAAATCCGCCATCTGCGCTACACCATGCTGGACATCGACGGCGTGCCGCGGCTGCAGGTCTTGATCGCCTTGTGCTACGCCTCGCTCTGCCTCGCCAACCAGGGCACTCACATCCGCGCCGCCACGCGAAAACTCTCCGACGAGCTGCAGCGGCAGATCCTTCCCGATGGCGGGCACTTCTCGCGCAATCCCGGCGCGCTGATCGAACTCCTGATCGACCTGCTGCCGCTACGGCAGACCTTTGCCGCCCGCAACATCGCGCCGCCACCGGCGCTGTTGAACGCGATCGACCGCATGATGCCGATGCTGCGCTTCTTCCGTCACGGCGACGGCAGCTTTGCGCTGTTCAACGGCATGAGCAGCGCGCC
>DATNMT010000097.1:0-2722 GCA_035602495.1 Bradyrhizobium sp. | reverse complement strand
CGCGCTGTGGCATGCGCTCGCCCACAACCTCAGCACCGCCCTGCGGTTGAGGGCAATGGCTGCTTCCGCAGCATAAAACCGATAGCCAAACCAACATCACCCGCCGCCACAGGCGACGCCTTCAAATAGGTTCACAGGCTCGAACGCCGGGGCCATAGGCCGTGTCGTCTCGTTAAGCGCTGCGGCAGTTGCATTTGCCAACAGTCGACGCCGGTGGTTACGGGGCCCGGTGTTCGGCGGGAAGACGCAAATTATCTTATCGGCTACGTCGATCTTTGCACCGCCGGCTTCTCGACCGGCTTTTTGGCTTCGCTGAGGTTATGCGCGGTGTTGATCAGCGCGATATGGGTTAATGCCTGCGGGAAATTACCGGTCTGACGGCCGACACCGGGATCATATTCCTCGGCCAGCAGCCCGAGATCGTTGGCCACCGCGACCACGCGCTCGAACATCGCCTGGGCCTTGTTGATCTCGCCCGCCAGCACATAGGCGTCGGCGAGCCAAAGGCTGCAGGCGAGAAACGCGCCTTCGATCGGCTGCTTTTCATCGGACACTTCGCGTGGATCGTGCCGCAGCACGAATCCATCCCGCATCATGTATTTCTCGATCGCAGCGATGGTGCCTGACACACGCGGGTCGGAGGCCGGCAGGAAACCCACCGCGGGCAGCAACAGGATGCTGGCATCGAGCAATTGCGAGCCGTAGGATTCGACGAACGCATTCTGCCCGGAATCAAATCCATTCTCGCAAACGTCGCGACAGATTTGATCCCGCAAGCTTCGCCAGCGATCGAGTGGCGCCGCGAAGCCGAATTTCTCGGCGCCCTTGATGGCGCGATCGAACCCGACCCAGGTCATCACTTTCGACGAGACATAGTGCCTGGGCTGCCCACGCCGCTCCCAGATGCCGTGATCCGGTTCATCCCATACCTCCTCGAGATGCTCTAGCACCGCGCGTCCGAGCGCCCAGGTTTGGTTATCGAGTTTCAGCTCAGCCAGGCGCGACTGGTAAAACACGTCGATCAATTCGCCATAGACATCGAGCTGTAGCTGGGCATGCGCGGCATTGCCGATCCGGACGGGACGCGAACCTTCGTATCCCGATAGCCAGTCGGCTTCCCATTCCAGGAGGCGCCGCTGGCCCATGATGCCGTACATGATCTGCATGTCGGCCGGCCAGCCGGCCGCGGCGCGCAACAGCCAATTGTGCCAGGCCAGCGCTTCCTCGGTATAACCGGAGTTCATCAGCGCCAGCAGCGTGAAGGTGGCGTCGCGCAGCCAGCAGAAGCGGTAGTCCCAGTTTCGCTGCCCGCCGAGCTTTTCCGGCAGCGAGGTCGTGGGCGCGGCGACAATGCCGCCGGTCGGCTCATAGGTCAGCGCCTTCAGCGTGATCAGCGAACGCATCACGAGGTCGCGATGCTCGCCTGCATAGGTGCAGCGGCTGCTCCATTCGGTCCAGAAGTCTTCGGTGTCCTGCAGCGCCCGCGCCGGGTCGATCGGCTCGGGCAGCGGCAGGTGCGAGGGTCCGTAGGTCAGCACGAACGGGATGGTCTCGCCTTCGCTCACTTCGAAACCGGCGACGGTGGTCAGGTCCTCGCCGCGGGTCTCGACCGGCGTTCGCAGCACGGCCATGTCCTGCCCGGCAATCGCCAGCAGCGCGCCATCTTCGGTGCGCCTGACCCAGGGAATATCGATGCCGAAGTCGAAGCGGATCACAAGCTGCATCTGCAGCTTCACCTTGCCCGACATGCCGCGCACCAGCCGGACGACGTCGGAAGCCTTGCCGCGCGGCGGCATGAAGTCGATCAGCGCGACGACGCCGTTCGCCGTCTCAAAGCGCGTCTCCAGGATCAGCGTATTGTCCCAGTAGCGGCGCGAGGTTTTTGTCACTTCTTCCGCCGGCGCGATCAGCCACCGGCCGTTCTTCGAGGTGCCGAGCAGCGCGGCAAAGCAGGCATCGGAATCGAACGCCGGCCAGCACAGCCAGTCGATCGAGCCGTCGCAGCCGACGAGCGCCGCGGTCTCGCAATCGCCGATCAGGCCGTAGTCTTCGATTCGACTGGACAAGGTTTTGTCCCCGTTGCAAGCCTGTGCGTCAGATCGCGGCGCGCTTCCGCGCCGATGTCGCAACCCTTAGCGCGGCAACATCGATCGCCGCGGCGATCTCATCGATCGCAACCGGCAACCGCTGCCGCCAGTTCGGATGTTCGTTGACGGTGCCGGGGATGTTGGGCTGGTCGACCACCCCCAGCAAATCCTCCAGCGAGATCGCCATCAGGCGAGACCGGGTCTGCGCCAGAAAACCCGCCACCGCATACAGATCGTGCCTGTCGATGGCGTGATGACGCAGGATGTCGGTCAGCATGGTCAGCGCATGCCAGCGCGCGTCGTCGCTCTCGCCGGGGTCGATCCCGAGCGAACGCTTCAGCTTCAAATCGCTGAACGAGCGCCAACCGGCATAGGTCGACAGATCGTGGGTATTGAACGTGACCAGCGCGTTGGACGCATAGTGGTCGATGCCGCAAAATCTGCCGTGATCGTCGCGCTCGAACATCATCACCTGATACGACCAGATACCCCAATCGGCCATCTGCTCGCGAAAGCCTTCCGGCACGGTGCCGAGATCCTCGCCGATCACCACGCAACGATGCGCCACGCTCTCCTGCGCGGTCGCCGCCAACAGCGCCTCGAACGGCATTTGCACATACGCGCCGTTATCGGCG
>DATNMT010000095.1:0-4288 GCA_035602495.1 Bradyrhizobium sp. | reverse complement strand
TCGGCGTCGCTCCAGTCTCCGATCCCGGTTTCGGCATCGGGCGTGATGTTCGGCGCGGTGGCGATGAAGGCCGCCGTCGCGAAGCTGAGCCCGCCGGAAAATTCGCGGCCCACGATCGGCTTGCCGTCGGCATCGCGCGGGGTGTGGCAATTGCCGCAGGCCATGATGGTGTTGACGAGGTAACCACCACGCTCGGCGGGAGATTCAGCCATCGCGCTGCTGCCGGTGGCCAACAGCAATATGCAGCACGCCAGACCGATCCGATACATGACACCCCCTTCGACGGGCGCTGTATCGCATGACGGGCGGATGCCGGGAAGCCTTTAGTGTCGGCGGCGTCGAGCGCATCTGTTCGATTCAAAACCGCGGCTCCGAAGCGGCATCGGCGAAATTATGGCGGCCCGCTAACTTGAATGTGAAGACGAGCGCGTGTTCCCGCTTTTCGAAGCCGCGTTTGCGTGCCACCATTGTCGCTCGACGACGGGAGGCCGCTGATGCGCTGGTATATCTCGATCGGGGCGGCGGTGCTTTTCGCGGGCGCGATGGCCGGAGGCGATGTCGCGGGCCTCGCCGCGCCAAATCCGAAAGCGCCGGTGGTGGCGCAATCGGCCGACCAACCGGGGGCGCCGTCGGTCGACGTCGAACTGATCCTCGCGGTCGATGTCTCTTATTCCATGGACATGGATGAACTGGCGATCCAGCGCGAGGGCTACGCGCAGGCCATCATGTCGAAGGAGTTTCTGCAGGCGTTGAAGAGCCTGCCCAACGGCAAGATCGCGGTGACCTATTTCGAATGGGCGGCCTCCAGCGACCAGAAGATCATCATCCCCTGGCGGCTGATCGATGGTCCGGAAACCGCCGATGCCGTCGCCGAGGAAATCCTGAAGACGCCAATCCGCCGGGCGTCGCGCACCTCGATCTCGGGCGCGATCTATTTCGCGATGCCGCTGTTCGACGAGAACCCGTACAAGGGCGCGCGGCGCGTGATCGATATTTCCGGCGACGGCCCGAACAACAATGGCGCCCCGGTGACCGGCGCGCGGGAAATGGCGCTGTCGAAAGGCATCGTCATCAACGGCCTGCCGATCATGGTCAAGGAGCCGTCCTACTCGACCATGGATATCGACAACCTCGATTGGTACTACGAGGACTGCGTGATCGGCGGCCCCGGCTCCTTCGTGGTCGCGATCAAGGATCGCGGAAAGTTCAAGGAGGCGATCCGCGCCAAACTGCTGCTCGAGGTCGCAGGGCGGACGCCCGAGCGCCGCGTTGTCCCGGTCGCGGAGAAGGAGCCGCGGGTGTCGTGCCTGATCGGAGAGAAGATCTGGCAGGACAGGTGGGGGCGGTAAAGATCCGTAGCCCGGATGAGCGAAGCGAAATCCGGGAACGATGCTGACTGCCTAACCGCCGCTCCCGGATATCGCTACGCTCATCCGGGCTACGTGGGGCTCACCTGCTAAATCGCGCCACCAGCTCGACATGCGGGGTATGGCGGAATTGATCGACCGGCGTCACGCTTTCGATTCGGTAGCCGCCATCGACCAGGATGCGCGCGTCGCGCGCGAAGGTCGCGACGTTGCAGGACACCGCGACCACCATGGGTACCTTGCTGGCCGCGAGCCGCTCGGCTTGCGCCTGCGCGCCTTGCCGCGGCGGGTCGAACACGACCGCGTCGTAGTCGCGCAGTTCCTGCGGCATCAGCGGGCGGCGGAACAGGTCGCGCGCCTCGGCCTTGACCGGCTTCAGGCCCGAGGTCGCCATCGCGGCTTTCTGCAGCGCGGCCACCGCGCCGGCATCGCTGTCGAAGGCGGAAATCCGTGCGTTCGCCGCCAGCCGCAGCGCGAACGGTCCGACCCCGCAGAAAAGGTCGGCGATGTGTTTGGCGCGCTTGCATTGTCCCGCGACCAGCGCCGCCAGCGTCTCCTCGCCGGCGACGGTGGCCTGCAGGAACGAACCCGGCGGCAACGTGACCCGCGCCGCGCCGATCGTGATCACGGGGGCGTTGCGCATCAGCACCAGCTCGCCATGCCGCGTCAGCCGCGCCAGACGATGCTGTTCCGTCACGCGCGACAGGGTCGCGATCATCGCTGCCGGCAGCGGGCCGGAGCCGCGCACATCGACGTCGAGGCCGCTGTCGGTCGCCGTGATCTGGATGTCGAGCGGTTTTGCGGTTGGCGTCAGCGGCTCGGCCAGCGCCCAGGCGGCATCGAGCGCGCCGCTTAAGGCCGGATCGAGGATCGGACAGCGATCGACCGGAATAATGTCGTGCGAATTGGCCGCGGCGAAGCCGACCTTGAGCACCTCGTGCGTGCCCATCCTGGCGTGCAGCGTGATCCGACGCCGGCCGAGGCCGTGGGCGTCGATCAGCGCATCCACTTCGCAATCGAGCTTCGCCTGCGCCAGCGTGGTGACGACGAGATCGCGTTTCCACGCACGGTAGGCCTCAGGCTCCCAGTGCTGGATCGCGCAGCCGCCGCAGACGCCGAAATGCTGGCAGAACGGCGCGATGCGTTCTGGGCTCGTACGCTCGACCGCGAGCAGCCGGCGGCGGTCGGGGTGACGGCCCGGCGCGGGCGCGACCTCGACCGTCTCGCCGCCAAGCGTGTACGGCACGTAGACGCTGGCGCCGTCGAGGAGGGCGACGCCGTCGCCGAAATGGCCGACGTGATCGATGAGAAGGCGTTCAACCACGGCGCGCGCCGAGGAAGAATTCGAGGTTCCCGTCGCCGCCCGGGATCGAGCATGGAAACACCTTGATCCCGGTGCACCCGAGCTGTGCCGCGAAGGCCGCGATGCCGTCGCAGACTTGCCGGTGCACCGTCGCATCGCGGATGATGCCGCCCTTGGAATGCTTTCGCGGCGCCTCGAATTGCGGCTTTATCAGCGCCAGCAGATGCATCGGCGCCGCCGCCAGCGAGAGCGCCACCGGCAGCACGGCTTTCAGCGAAATAAAACTGACATCGATGACGACGACATCGGGCCGCGCCGGCAGACGCTTGCCTTCGAAGGCGCGGATGTCGGTCTCTTCCATCGAAACCACCTTGGGATGCTCGCGCAGCGACGGATGCAGTTGCCCGTGGCCGACGTCGACGGCAAACACCACGCTGGCGCCGCTCGCGAGCAGCACTTCGGTGAAACCGCCGGTCGATGCGCCGACGTCGAGGCAGACATGGCCCTCGATGTCGATCGGATATTGCTCCAGCGCGCCCGCCAGTTTGACGCCGCCGCGCGAGACATAGGGATGCGCCGGCTGCGCCTGCAGCTCGGCGTCGGCGGCAATGGTCTCGGATGGCTTTGCCACCTGTTTGCCGTTGGCCACGACGAGGCCGGCTTCGATCGCGGCGCGCGCCCGCGCCCGGCTCTCGAACAGGCCGCGCTCGACCAGCACAACATCGGCGCGTTTGCGGGGAGGGGGCGTCACCGCGATGCTCGCGGCTGCGCCAACCGCTCGGCGGCCATGCGCACGCAAGTCTCGAAGCAAGTCAGATCATGCCAGATGTCGGCCGGCGCCTGCCGTGGCGTGACCAGCGCGCAGCCATGGAGATCGAGCGCGTGAATCATCATCAGATTATCGCTCAAGCCGAAATCCTCGACCGTCAGTCCCATCCTATCCACCAGGCGGCCGTCGCGCGAGACCACATCGGTGAATTCACGCACGCGATCGGCATAGGCGGTGGGATCGTTGGAATAGCCGAGACAGAGTTTTCCGCGTCCGGCCATGAAGCCGAGCTCATAGACGGTACCTGCGTCCGCCCCGGGCGCGCGAAACGGCGTGAGATTGGCGATGATGGCGCAGGCCTCGTCCATCATGGCTTCGTTGCCGCGATAGATCCGCAGCGAGGCGTCCGGTGCTGCGAGGTCGACCGGATTGTCGAGCGGATAGAGCCCGGTCAAGCCGTGGCGCGCGCACAGCTCAACCTTGCGCCGGCCGATCTCGATGGCATCGGGCAGGAAAACGTCGGGACCGGCGAGGTAGATTTTCATTTTGATTTGAAGTCGATGGCAACGGATCGCTTACCTCGCCCCGCTTGCGGGAGAGGGTCGGATTCGCGCAAGAGCGCGAATCCGGGTGAGGGGGAGTCACCGCAAAAATCGTATCTCGGTATCCGCGGAGAGAGCCCCTCACCCCAACCCTCTCCCCGCAAGAGAGCCTGTGAACCTATTTGAAGGCGTCGCCTGTGGCGGCGGGTGATGTTGGTTTGGCTATCGGTTTTATGCTGCGGAAGCAGCCATTGCCCTCAACCGCAGGGCGGTGCTGAGGTTGTGGGCGAGCGCATGCCACAGCGCG
>DATNMT010000091.1:0-9268 GCA_035602495.1 Bradyrhizobium sp. | reverse complement strand
CCCGCGCGATGCCGACGGCAAGCCGATCGTGGGCCGCGAATTTTCCGGCGGGCTCAGCTTCGCGACGGCGGCCTTCATCGCCACCGCGCCGAACATCACGCCCGATGCCGAAACCGGGATCGGAGACTGGAGCGACGCCGAGATCAAGCGCGCGCTGGTCGAGGGGATGCGTCCGGATCACGGTCGCCTTGCCGGCGTGCCGCTGGCGGCGATCATGCCGGCCAATTTCTACCGGGCTTTGCTGCCCGAGGACCTCGACGCCATCGTCGCCTATCTCCGCACCGTCAAACCGGTCCATAGCGAAGTCCCCGCCCCCGCGTACAAGGCGCCGGTGCGCCGCGATCCGTATCCGGACGCCGAGGCCGGATTCGACAAAGCCGGTTTCGCCGATCCGATCCGGCGCGGCGCCTATCTCGTCACCATCGGCCATTGCATGGAATGCCATTCGGCATGGTCGCGCGGCGTCTCCGATTTCAGGAACGGACTGGGCCGCGGCGGCAGGGCGTTTCCGGCCCGCGAGGGGTCTCCCGCGGGGACACCGGACAGCGTCGCCGCCAACATCACCTCGCATCCCACCGCCGGCATCGGCGCCTGGAGCGACCCGGAGATCGGCCGCGCCATTACCGCCGGCATTGCGCGGGACGGGCGGACGCTCAAGCCGCCGATGGCTTACGGCTATTACGCCGGGCTGAAACAAGCCGACCTCGCCGATATCGTCGCCTATTTGCGCACGGTGCCGCCGCTGCAATGAAGCCATCGCAAAACAGCCGGTTCCACGGCTGGCCCGGAAATTGTATTATTCCCAGGGGCCACTGAAGGATGAGACAGGAGGTGCCGCCGCAATGATCGACGCCGTCACCAAGCCGAAAACCAGGGTCAAGACCAAGACCGAACGGCCGCGCCTGCACAAGGTGATCCTCGTCAACGACGACTACACGCCCCGCGAATTCGTCGTCACCGTCCTGAAAGCGGAATTTCGCATGACCGAGGATCAGGCCCACAAGGTCATGATCACCGCGCACCGGCGCGGCGTCTGCGTGGTCGCGGTCTTCACCAAGGACGTCGCCGAGACCAAGGCGACGCGCGCCACCGACGCCGGCCGCGCCAAGGGTTATCCGCTGCTGTTCACCACCGAACCCGAGGAATAACGCATCATGAGAAATATCGCCGCCGCCGCGCTGCTGCTGGTCTCCACCTCGGCCATGGCCGGCAACAATGCCGGCTGAGATGGGCGGAAGATACGCCCGGTTCGATCCGGTCGTCAGCCAGTACAATCAGTCGGGCGAGCTGTTCCGGATCAAGGGCCACTGCCAGTCGTCCTGCACGCTGTTTCTCGGTATCCGGAATGTGTGCGTCGATCGAAACGCTACGCTGTTGTTTCATGCCGCGCACGACCGCGGTCAAAACGTCTCGCCGTCCCTGACCAGCCACATGCTCGGCGCCTACAATGCGAGCCTGCGCAACTACGTCACGGCGAACCACTACATGGAGACGCTGGCGTTTCATTCGATTTCCGGCCGCGACATGATCCAGAAATTCGGCTACCGGGAATGCCCGCGGAAGTGAGCGGCCGTTGATTTCAGCCAGCCGGCGTCTCATCCGCCGGGCCATAGACCCGCTCGGCCTTCGAAAAACCTGCGATCGGAAACTCGCCCAGGTCAGCCCAGTCGCCGCCGCAGATGGCGGCAAATCCTTCGGACGCCACGATGGTGCGATGCAGGCGGGCGGCGATCTTTTCCAGCCGCGCCGCCAGGTTGACGGCCGGACCGATGCAGGTGAAGTCGAGCCGGTTGCCGCCGCCGATATTGCCGTACAGGATTTTTCCGACGTGCAGCGCGACCGCGAAGCGGAAGCGCTCCCCTGTTTCTCCGACCGGGTAACGCAGCGCCTCGACGCTGGCACGGGATTCGCGCGCGGCTTCCAGCACCCGCGCGCAGACCGTTCGACTATCGCCGTCCGCTTCCGCGATCGGGAATACCGCGAGCAGCCCGTCGCCCATGAATTTCAGCACTTCCCCGCCATGGCTCCGGATCGCCGGCACCTGGCAGTCAAAATAGTGGTTGAGGATGTCCACCACGGTCTCGGCGGGCAGCCGGTCGGACAGTGCGGTAAAGCCGCGCAGGTCCGACAGCCAGATCGCGGCATGCATCGTCTCGGTGTGGCCGCGCCTGATCTGGCCGCCGAGAATGCGCTCGCCGGCGCGGTTGCCGACATAGGTGTCAAGCAGGACCGACGCCCTGCGGCGCTGGCTGGTGACCTCGACGAGGCGGGCCAGCGGCGGCATCAGCGACCTCAGGCCATCCAATTGTTCGTCGCTGAATCCACCGGGCTGTTTGGTGGTCCAGCTCGTGGCGTGAACCGAACCGTCGGTCGCGAACAGCGGCAGCGCGATATAGTCGGTGACGCCTTCGGCGCGCATGTCGTCGAGAAAGGGAAAGCGCTTGCTCTCGGGATCGTCGGTGCGATGCCTGACCTCACGGCCATCGCCGAACACGATCGCCAGCGGGCTGTTGCGGTATTCCCGCGAATCCAGGAGATCGAAATCCGCGGTACCGAAAGTGACCTCGGCGCCTGGCTTCCAGATGAAATTAACGCCGAGAATATCGGGATGCAGGGTGCGGACGAACAGGCCGAAACGCCATAACGGCAGTCCGGCGGCGACCAGCCGTTCGCAGATTTGCGTCACCATCAAAGGCGGGCTGACCGCCGACCTCGCGCCGTCGATCAGCCAATCCGCGATCTTCTTCAGGTCCTGTGGGTCCATGACAACAGCCCTTGTGGCGCAAGCTCCGGAACCGTCAAGTTAACACAAAGGCTTTGCGTTTCGGCGACGGCGGGGCAAAATCGGGATCGGCAAGGCTGCGGGCGCAAGGATGCTGGATTAGATGACATCGGGCGAGAACGCCGACCCACGGCGCGCGCTGGAGGCGGCTGATCCGGCGACGCTGTTGCTGGCGCTGGTGCAACTCACCGGCGAGCAGCAGTGGCTGGAGGCGGCAAAGCCCTTCATCAAGGGGCCGATGAATTACCAGGAATTCATGCCGGAGCCGCTGCGGGCGGCGGTCCGCGACCGGCTTGCCGGGGTGCTGGCGGAAATATCGCGCAGCGGAATGCCGCCGCCGCGCCAGACCGATGACGCGCTGCTGCGCGAGATGATGGCGGTCGCGACCGGCGCGGCGGTGCCCGACGATTATATCGCGATGATGCGCGAGGATTTGACCCACGACAGTCTGGCCTCGCGCAGCCTGAAATGGCGGACCCCGCCCGAGCCCGCCACGCTGCAGGCGACCCAAATCGTGATCATCGGGGCCGGCATGTCCGGCCTTTACGCCGGCATTCAATTGCAACAGGCCGGCATCCCCTTCGTGATTCTCGAGAAGAACGACGCCGTCGGCGGCACCTGGTACGAGAATATCTACCCCGGCTGCGGCGTCGATACGCCCAATCATTTCTACTCCTATGCGTTCGAGCCCAATCACGACTGGTCGCATTTCTTCGCCAAGCGCGAGGAGCTCTGGAATTATTTTGAGAAAGTCGCGGACAAATACGAACTGCGGAAGCACATCCGGCTCGGCACCGAAGTGGTCGATGCGCGGTATGACGAGACCGATGCGAGCTGGCGGATCGCGGCGCAAAGCGCCGACGGCGCGCGGCAGGAATTTTCGGCGCGCGTGCTGGTGTCCGCCGTCGGCGTGCTGAACCGGCCGAAACTGCCTGATATCGCCGGATTGAATTCGTTCGCCGGCGCTGCCTTCCACACCGCGCAATGGGACCTTGATTTCGACTGGCGCGGAAAACGCGTCGCCATGATCGGCACCGGCGCCTCCGGCCATCAGGTCGGCCCGAGCATCGCGCCCGACGTCGAACGGCTGATGATTTTCCAGCGCTCGCCGCACTGGGTGGTGCCGAATCCGAACTACCACGAGGGCGTCAACGAGGGAAAGAAATGGGCGCTCGCCAACATTCCATTTTATCTGCGCTGGTATCGCTTCCAGTTGTTCTGGGGTTTTGCCGACGGCCTGCATGAGGCGCTGACGGTCGATCCGGAGTGGCCTGACCAAAAACGCTCGCTCAATGCGCTGAACGAGAAGCATCGCCGCTTCATGGAGCGGCACATGCGCCGCGAACTCGCCGACCGGCCGGATCTGCTGGAAAAAGTCATTCCGGATTATCCCGCCTACGGCAAGCGCATCCTGATCGACAATTACTGGTTTCGGATGCTGAAACGCGAGAATGTCGATCTCGTCACCGACCCGATCGATCGCGTCGTGCCGGAGGGCATCAGGACCAGGGACGGCAAGCTCTGGCCCGCCGACGCGCTGGTGTTCGCCACCGGCTTCAAGGTCTCCAAGATGCTGCATCCGATGAAGATCTTCGGCCGCGACGGCCGCGAGCTGCACGAGGTCTGGGGGCCCGACGACGCAAGAGCTTATCTCGGCCTCACCGTCCCCGGCTTTCCGAACTTCTTCATGCTGACCGGTCCGAATACTGGCCTTGCGCATGGCGGCAACCAGATCTTCATGACCGAATGCGGCGTCCGCCACATGATGCTGGCCTTGCGCGAGCTTTTGGAGGGCGGACATCGCTCGATCGAATGCAAGCCGGAAATCTACGAGGCCTACAACCGCGAGGTCGACGCCATGCACGCGCGCATGGTGTGGACCCACAAGGGCATGACCAACTGGTACCGCAACCCCCACGGCCGCGTCTTCGCGATCACGCCGTGGCGGCTGGTGGAATACTGGAAGATGACGTCGGGGTTCGATGCGGCGGAGTATGAGATGGGATGATCGCGGCATCGGTGCGAGCGCAAGTGAAATAATCATGCAATGACGTCCGATGTGAGTCCGCGATCTCGCGGCGCGATGCGCCCGAGGTTTGCTCTTAAATTCCCGCCCTCTTCAAAATGAGGGCGCGGGGAATGCCGGGCGCCCGATGCGCCCGATAGCCGCGTGTGCAAAAGTGGTAGTAAAACGCACACGCGTTAGCAGGTCACACCGGAATCACCCGACATTCCCCACGCAATGGTTTACGGATTACTTCGTGCTCTCCCCGGTGTGCCGGGCTTTTTAGCCACCGTCGCCTGCGCTCCTTAGCGCAGACTTGACACCAGCGTCGGGGTGTCAGGACCACACGTCTTCTCCGTCCGCTTCAAGCGCCCTCGTCAGAAGCACCATCAGCGTCCACCGCATCCCGCCCCGCGTTGATGACGTTGCGCAACGCCCCTTTGGTGGGACGGGACGGCGGGAATATAGAGGTGATTTGCTAATTCTGAAAAGCCGAATCCATCAAAAATAGCTGGTCAGCCCTGCGACAAAACGACCCGACGGGCAAATCAGTTGGCTTATGCGGCTTCCGGACAGGGCTGAAATTGCGCGAAGCTGATGTATGGTATCGGCATCCCATATCACGGTGGCGATGATACGAATACTGGTTGATCTCGGCGACGCGCAGATTCAAGCGCTGGACGAATTGTCGAGAAAAGACAAGCGGTCGCGCGCGACCCTCATCGGTCAGGCGATCGACGACTATCTCGGGAAGCGACGTGGCAGCCAGCAAGGCGATGCGTTTGGCCTTTGGGGTAGACGCAAAGCGGACGGCTTGGCCTATCAGAAAAAAATGCGCGGCGAATGGTGAAGGCGCTGTTCGACACCAATATCCTGGTCGACTATCTCAATGCCGTGCCCCAGGCTCGCACTGAACTTCAACGCTACACGGAAAAGGCCATCAGCATCGTTACCTGGATGGAGGTGATGGTTGGCGCCACCGGCGAGGTAGCGGATGCGACACGCGGCTTCCTGAGCAGTTTCGATGTCATCGCGCTCGATGGAGAGATTGCAGAGCGTGCCGTCAATCTGCGTCCCACCCATCACATCAAGTTGCCCGACGCCATTATCTGGGCGACCGCGCAGGCACACGCGATGCTCCTGCAGGCACACGCGATGCTCCTGGTCACGCGAAACACGAAGGATTTCGCAGCGGGCGATCCCGGTGTCCGCATGCCCTACAGATTGTGAGCCGGAGTGCCGTTACCTGCGTGGCCAAGTTAGGTATTGTCCGTGCGCAGGGATCCCACCTGCCCGCGATGCCTGAGGAAATGATCCGCCAGCACGCAGGCCATCATGGCCTCGCCGACCGGCACGGCGCGGATGCCCACACACGGGTCATGCCGCCCCTTGGTCATGATGTCGGTGTCGGCGCCGGAGCGATCCACGGTGCGGCGCGGCGACAAAATCGACGAGGTCGGTTTTACCGCGAAGCGAGCCACCACCGGCTGGCCCGTCGAAATGCCGCCCAAAATGCCGCCGGCGTGGTTGGAGAGAAAGCTGACGCCCTGGTTGCCCATCCGCATCTCGTCGGCGTTCTCCTCGCCGGATAGTTCGGCCGCGCCAAAGCCGGCGCCGATTTCGACGCCCTTCACCGCGTTGATGCTCATCAGCGCCGCGGCCAGATCGGAATCGAGTTTGGCATAGATCGGCGCGCCGAGGCCGGCCGGCACGCCTTCGGCGATCACCTCGATCACGGCGCCGATCGACGAGCCCTTCTTGCGGATGCCGTCGAGATAGTCTTCGAAGAACGCGGCCTTGGCCTTGTCCGGGCAGAAGAACGGGTTGCGCGCGATCTCATCCCAGTTCCATTTGTCGCGGTCGATCTTGTGCGGGCCCATCTGCACCAGCGCGCCGCGCACGCTGACGCCCGGCAAAATCTTGCGCGCGATGGCGCCGGCCGCGACGCGCGTCGCGGTCTCGCGCGCGGAAGAACGGCCGCCGCCGCGATAATCGCGCAGGCCATACTTGGCCTCATAGGTGAAATCGGCGTGGCCGGGGCGAAACTTGTCCTTGATCTCGGAATAATCCTTCGAGCGCTGGTCGGTGTTCTCGATCAACAGCGCAATCGGCGTGCCTGTCGTCACCTGCACGCCGGTCTCCGGATGCGCCATCACCCCGGACAGGATTTTGACCGCGTCCGCCTCCTGGCGTTGCGTGGTGAAACGCGACTGGCCGGGACGGCGGCGATCGAGATCGTGCTGGATGTCCTCCGATGTCAGCGGCAGTAGCGGCGGGCATCCATCGACCACGCAGCCGATCGCGACCCCGTGGCTCTCGCCGAAGGTCGTGACCCGGAACATATGGCCAAAGGTGTTGAAGGACATTTTTTGAAGGCTCGGAAATGGATCGCGGAATGTGGTAACGCGCGCGGTTGGAGGGGTCAAACTCTCCGTTCGTCATGCCCGGCGTTGTGCCGGGCATCCACGTCTTTCTTCCTCTTTCTTCCTCGAAACAAAGCAAGACGTGGATGGCCGGGACGAGCCCGGCCATGACGGTGGATGGGAGTATTAACTATACTTCGTCAACCCATCCTCGCCAAAGACATAGACCGCGCCTTGCTCGATGGTCAGGTCAGCGGCGCTGTCCGGTGTTTCGATGCCGAGCGCCACCATCAATGCGCGGGCGGTGCCGCCATGGGCCACCGCGACGGTGTCGGCGGTGAGCTGGCGATACCAGTCGCTCACACGGGCCTGCAGCTCGGCATAGCTTTCGCCGCCCGGCGGCGACACCGTCCATTTGTCAGCCTGGCGCCTGGCGAACAGCTCGGGGTCTTTTTCCTGCATCTGCGGCAGGGTCGAGCCTTCCCACTGGCCGTAACCGATCTCGCGCAGGCGGTCGTCGATCGCATACTGATCGGAGGGCAGTTTCAGGCTGCCTCGCACCAGCTCCATCGTCGCGCGGGCGCGGACCAGCGGGCTGGTGACGAAGGCAAGCGAAGCCTCGCCGCGCCCGTCCCGCGCAAAGAGATCGGCAAGGATGACGCCCGACCTGATGGCCTGCCTGCGTCCGAGATCGTTGAGCGGAATATCCTGCGTGCCCTGCAGCCTGCCTTCGGCGTTCCAATCGGTCTCACCGTGGCGGATGTAGTAGATCACCGGGGCCGGCATCGGCTAATCCAGATCTCCAACCCCCAAGACCTTGCCACCGATAAAAAAAGTCTTATCAGCGGAAACTCTTTGCTTCTCTTTCAGCATCGCAATCGGCTGACCCAACATTTTGTGACAAAGCGCCTTTCCAAATCGGGCATTTTCGAGAAAAAAGAATTCGTTCATATCCTCCGAAAGCTTGATCGTCCAATCCAGGGCCGTGACAGCTTCAGCCCAACATTCCTTGTCCATGAGAAACTCCGACAAGGTATAAAGATTGGCCAGCCGAACGCGCCCTCGCCGTTCCACATCCCTCGCTCCCGAAGCGTCAACGGAAGCCGTCAAAAAACGCAACTCGTCGGCCGCCGATTTTCCAAGTTCCGGCCCGATCGCAGAAAGCGCCTCGTCTTCCCGGCCGTCGAACACCAGTTGCAGAACTGGTTCGATCGACCACTTCCCATCGTCCGGATTCATTTCAATCCTTCGCCAACGTGATGTCCGGCGCATCGGGGCGCTTCATGCCGACGACGTGGTAGCCGGAATCGACATGCATCACCTCGCCGGTGACGCCGCGCGACAGGTCCGACAGCAGATACATCGCGCTGTCGCCGACTTCCTCGATGGTGACGGTGCGGCGCATCGGCGAATTATATTCGTTCCACTTCAGGATATAGCGGAAGTCGCCGATGCCGCTGGCCGCGAGCGTCTTGATCGGCCCCGCCGAGATCGCGTTGACGCGGATGTTCTTCTCGCCGAGATCGGCGGCGAGATAGCGCACGCTCGCCTCCAGCGCTGCTTTCGCCACCCCCATCACGTTGTAATGCGGCATCCATTTCTCGGCGCCGTAATAGGTCAGGGTCAGGATCGCGCCGCCATCAGTGAGCAGCTTCTCGGCGCGCTGCGCGATCGCCGTCAGCGAGTAGCAGGAGATCAGCATGGTCCTGGAAAAGTTGTCGGCGGTGGTTTCCAGATAGCGGCCGTCGAGCTGGTCCTTGTCGGAGAACGCGATCGCGTGCACCACGAAGTCGATCTTGCCCCACTTCTCCCGCAGCACCTCGAACACCGCGTCGATGGTTGAGGGCTCGGTGACGTCGCAATGACCGAGCAGGATGCCGTCGAGCTCCTTGGCCAGCGGCTCGACGCGTTTTTTCAGCGCGTCGCCCTGCCAGGTCAGCGCGATCTCCGCACCCGCCGCGCGGCAGGCCTTGGCGATGCCCCAGGCGATCGAGCGGTTGTTGGCAACCCCGAGGATCACCCCGCGCTTGCCCTGCATCAGACCTGAACGTTGCGACATCTGAGTTTCCAATCGACCATGATCAGGTCTGGAGGTACACCAGCGCTCCCGGCCGGTAC
>DATNMT010000089.1:0-2205 GCA_035602495.1 Bradyrhizobium sp. | reverse complement strand
CGCCGGCTTCCTTGAGGACGCGGTAGACCTCGTCCGGCCACGATGGCGCCTGTGCGCGGTCTTCCGATTTAGCGTCCAAACCTGCCATCAAGCGCCGCTCCTCGGATCGTTTTTCGGTTTTATAGTCGCTCGGATTAAATCGCTTGTGCTGACGGCAGAGAAGCCCGATGTCGTGATGGCTTCCATCGCAAAATGCTGACTCTCGACCTCTTTCCCTGCTGGCGCGGCTCAGGCCGGCGTGCCCATGATGTAGGGTTTCAGCAGCGCATACATCGTGCTGTGCGTCGGCGTCGGGATACCAAGCTGACGGCCGAGTTCTGCGACCTTGCCGCCGAGCCAGGGCAGCTCCAGCCGGTTGCCGCGCTCGAGATCGAGCGCCATCGAGGCCTTCAGGTTGGGCGGCAAATGCCCGGTTGTTTCCGCAATTCTATCGAACGCGTCGGCCGGCAGCGCGACGCCCCTGGCGCGGCCGACAGCGATCGTTTCCCGCCACGCCGCAATGAAGATGGGGCGCACATCGGGATCGTCGCGCAGTCTGCCGATCGGCTGGCGCGTCGCCGCCGTGATGCTGGCATTGGCGGTAAGCAGGATGAACTTCATCCACAGCTCCGTCATGATCTGCTCGCTCAGGGTCGCATCGAAACCGGCCTTCAGGCAAAGCGCGAGAAAATCCTCACCGCGCTTGCTGATGCTGCCGTCGAGCTCGCCAAAGATCATTCGCATGAAGGTGCCGACCTGCAGGATCTGGCCGGGTGCGACAATCGACGCGCTGATCTGCGCCACGCCGCCCATCACGGCGTTCTTGCCGAGGATCGGGATCAGCCGCTCGGCGGCATCGATGCCGTTCTGCAGCGGGATCACCGCAGTGCCGGGACCGATCAGCGGCCTGATGCGCTCGCCTGCGCTTTCGACGTCCCACAGCTTGACGCAGAACAGCGCGATATCGACGTTGCCGATTTCGGCGGGATCGTCGGTCGCCCTGGTCGGCACCAGATGGGTCTCGCCGCGGCCGCCCTGAACTTTCAACCCCTGGCTCTTCATGGCGGCGAGATGCGCGCCGCGCGCGATGAAGGTGACATCGGCGCCCGCTTTCGCCAGCGCCGCGCCGAACCCGCCTCCGACGCCGCCGGCGCCGACAACTGCAATACGCATGGAAGACCTTCCTCGCTTAGACGTCTTTTTGGGTTGGAGCGTGAGGCGGAGTATTACATCGAGCAGCGGAACGCGCCCGTGGTCGCCACAGCGTTTGGATCATACCATTCGGTGCAGGGCGCAGAGCTTGTTGCCGTCGGGATCGCGCAGATAGGCGAGATAGAATTTGCCGGTCGGGCCTTCGCGCACGCCCGGGGGCTCTTCGCAGGTCTTTCCGCCATTGGCGATGCCAGCTGCGTGCCAGGCGTCGGCTTGTTCGGCCGAGCTGGCGGAAAAGCCGATGGTGCCGCCATTGGCATGGGTCGCCGGCTTGCCATCGATCGGCAGTGATACCGAGAATATACCGGTCGGGGTTCGGTAGAAAACCCGGTGGCGGTCCACCCTTCCCGGGGGAACACCGAGCGTTCCCAGCAGGGTGTCGTAGAACGATTTTGCTTTTTCCAGGTCATTGGTGCCGATCATGACATGCGAAAACATCCTGAATTTCCCTCCTGTTGTTTGGGCGAGCGATCAAAGCCGCGCGCGCCGACTTGCTTACGGAACGAACGCTAGCAGCGCCAGCGGGAATGCGAAAGCATCACGCCGGCGAAGCCGCTTCAGCCCACCACCGTAACGGTGCCCATTGCGGGATTCACCTCCACTTCGGCACCGTCAGGGATAACAGCGGTGATGTCTTCATCGAACCCGGCGAGCATCGATACGTCGCCGAGCGCGGCACCCTGAGCCAGAATCGGGTTCACCGAGTTGAACACCAGCGCCAGCGGCACGATCCCGCGCGATTTCATCTCATGCAGCATCCACGCGGTGGCCACACCGCCCTTGGCGGTATCCAGGACCAGTATCTTGCCGACATAGGATTGGCCGGCCAATTTGTGGGTCGGCCGGGAAAATACGCCGTTGATGCGGTCGAGGTCATAACGCGCCGAAAAGCCGTCATGGGCCACCAGCGCGGTGCCTCGCACGATGCTTCCCATCGCGTGCCGCGCCCGAAAAATCTTCGCGCTCATATCCGCGCCAACTTTCCGCTGACCGCGGCGTCCACGCACGCCTCCA
>DATNMT010000080.1:0-16509 GCA_035602495.1 Bradyrhizobium sp. | reverse complement strand
GTAAATAGCACCGAGGCGTACCAGGAAAATTGATCGGCCTCGGCGGCGTTCTCAATTCCTCGCCGGATGTAGCCGAGCAGATGATAGGTGTCGTTGATGTCGTATCGGGCGCCAATCCCGATGCTTGACGTCGCCGGCGTTCCAATGTGGTCGGCCGTCTGGTGAAATAGTTCGACGCCAAGCTGCAGCTTGGAGAGCAACTGATACGTCACGACGCCGCCGGTCAGGCAAAAATCCTGCGCCGCGCGGCCACTCACGACACAGCCACCACCGCCGAAGGCGGACCAGCCCCCATTCCAGTCTTTCTGGACCCATACGGGGAGCAGCAGGGACGCAGCAGGATTACCGAGGTTCCTGGTCGGGCTCGGGAGAAAAACCCGGGGAAATACGCTGACGTCGAGGCCGAAGGAGTCCTGATGCAGGAAGCGGTATTTTGCAGCAAGTTCGATGTTGCCCGGGCCGAAGCTCATATTGCCGCCGGCAGGGTTGTCGAACCCGATGGGCAGCGTCGCCGTCAATTGAAGATTCGGCGCGGCGCCGTAGTTGAAATCGATCCCCGACGCACCACCGATATCGCCCCGCGTGGCGGTGCCGTTGCTGAACGTGTAAATTTCAAAGTGCTTGTAATCGGTCGGCTCGGGATCGTCGGACACGTAAGGAGGGCCGGCGAACGCGGGCCGCGCCAGCGAAACCATCGTGACCGCGATGACCTTCCATTCACGCAACATCAAGCATCCGTCATCTTGCTGGCTGTCGCCCGATCCATTTGAATTCGTGGCGACGCTTACCCGCGGTTTGCGGCAGGAAAACGAGACCGGGTAATCTTGCTGAGACCTTTTTCAGGTCTCATGGCTCCCATGTGCTGATCCGATGCCGTCTGGAGAAAATTCGATACCTTCCCCGGTTCCAATCGGCTATCGATCTCACGCGAATCAAAAGAGAAAGCAACAGTTCCGATGCAGCAAATCCACTTGCCGACCCTTAGCACGCGATACTGGGGCGCGCTCTGCCTTGCCAGCATCTTCGGCGCCAACATGGGCGACTTTTTCGCCCGCAATCTGGGACTGGGGCACGTCGCGGGACTTCCGTACCTCGCGCTCGCGCTTGCCATCGTGATGGTGGCCGAGCGTTTCGACCGGTCGGTTCACCAGGTCTATTACTGGACCGCCATCATCATCGTCAGGACGGCAGCGACCAACTTTGCCGATTTTGCCTGCGGCGACATGAAACAGCCGCGCCTGCTGGTCATCGCCGGACTCACTGCCCTTCTCGTCGCAGCGATTTTTGCGAGCTGGCAGCTGGTCTGGCGCCGGCGGCCCAGTGACGACAGCGCCTCCCTGCTCCGCGCCGATGCGCCCTATTGGGTCAGCATGTTCATCGCGGGCGCGCTCGGCACCGTGATCGGCGACTACTGCTCGCACGATCTGCATCTCGGCGATGCCGGAGGGTCGCTGCTGCTGGTGCCGATCCTGGCATTGCTGTTCGTGATCGCGCGCAACGGATTGCTGCGATGGCTGCCGTATTACTGGCTGACCATCGTGGCGGTGAGGGCGGCCGGCACTTGCGTTGGAGATTTCGTGGCCGGCCGGAACATGCTCGGCCTTCCGCTTTCCACGCTCGTCACCGGCATCCTGTTCGTCGCGCTGCTGGCGATATGGAAGGAGCGGGGCGCGCCGAAGCTCGTTCAAGCGGAATAGCGATGGCGCCGGCCGTTCCGGCTCGTCGTTATTTTTCGGTCGCCAGAGCGCGGTCGCGATGGTGCCGGCTGCGGCGTAGCGTGACCGGACGATGCGGAGCCCGTCATCGGGCGCGCATTCGCGCGGCCCGTTGGCATCGCCGGGAGAACGCTGCACCGCGTCCGGGACACGAGAGGCTCACTTCGTCAGCGGGCAACCAGAGTCCTTGGCGGACAGGAACGCCTTATCGCCCGGCACCACCGCGAGCTGCTTGTAGTAATCCCAGGGCTTCTTGGATTCCGACGGCTTCTTGACCTCGAACAGATAGAGGTCGTGCACCATGCGTCCGTTGGGCAGCACCTTGCCGCCTTGCGCGAAATCGTCGTCGACCGGAAGCTCCTTCAGCTTCGCGGCGACGGCTTCGGTGGCCTTGGTGTTGGCGGCCTTGACCGCCTTGAGGTATTGCAGCGTCGCCGAATAGGTGCCGGCCTGGATCATGTTCGGCATCCGCCCGGTGCGCTGGAAGAAGCGATTGGCGAATTCCCGGCTCTTGTCGTCGCGGTCCCAGTAGTAGCCCTCGGTCAGCACCAGGCCTTGCGCTGCTTCAAGCCCGAGGCCGTGCACTTCGGCAAGCGTCAGCAAAAGGCCGGCGAGCTTCTGGCCGCCCTTGACGATGCCGAATTCGGCCGCCTGCTTGATCGAGTTGGTGGTGTCGAGCCCCGCGTTGGCGAGCCCGATGATCTTTGCTTTCGAGCTCTGCGCCTGCAGCAGGAACGACGAAAAATCCGACGAGTTCAGGGGAATGCGGACCGAGCCCAGCACCTTGCCGCCCTTTTCCTTGACCAGATCGCCGGTGTCTTTCTCCAGCGCATAACCGAAGGCGTAATCGGCGGTCAAAAAGAACCAGGTGTCGCCGCCGGCCTCGACCAGCGCGCCGCCGGTGCCGACCGCGAGCGCATGGGTATCGTAGGCCCAATGAAAGCCGTAGGGCTGGCAGGCGTCGCCGGTCAGCCGCGAGGTCGCAGCACCGACGACGATGTCGATCTTCTTCATCTGCCTCGACAGATCGTGAATTGCCAGCGCGACCGAGGAGGTCGTCAGCTCGGTGATCATGTCGACGCCTTCGACCTCATACCAGCGCCGCGCGATCGCGGTGGCGAGATCCGGCTTGTTCTGATGGTCGGCGGAAATCACCTCGATGTTCTGGCCGAGCACGCCGCCGCCGAAATCCTCGACCGCCATCTTGGCCGCCTCGACCGACCATTTGCCGCCATAGTCGGCGTAGACGCCGGACTGATCGTTGAGGATTCCGATCTTGACGCCCTGCGTCGATGCTGGCGCGGCGAGCAAAAGACCGCACGCCGCAACGGCCGCCGACAACAATCCCGATTTCATGGATGTCTCCCCAATGCTTCCGTTGCCGGCATGATATTGAATAACCCTGAATGTGCCCATCTATTTCGGGCCGCGGCGCGGGCCTGCGATCGTTGCCAGTTATTCGGCCGGCGCCGGAACCTTGCGGCGCGAACCATCGGCCAGATTGCGCACGATCACGTAGAAGATCGGCGTGAAGATCAGCCCGAACAGCGTCACCCCCAGCATGCCGAAGAACACGGCGACGCCGACCGCCTGGCGCATCTCCGATCCGGAGCCGCTTGAGACCACCAGCGGCAGCACACCGAGGATGAAGGCAAACGACGTCATCAGGATCGGGCGCAGGCGCAGCCGGCAGGCCTCGATGACGGCTTCCAGGCGGCCTTTGCCCTCGAGCTCGATGTCGCGGGCAAACTCGACGATCAGGATGGCGTTCTTGGCGGCAAGCCCCACCAGCACCACGAAGCCGATTTGCGTCAGGATATTGACGTCCTGATGCATGACGCGCACGCCGACGGTCGCAGCCAGAAGGCACATCGGCACGATCAGGAGGACGGCAAAGGGCAGCGTCCAGCTGCCATATTGCGCGGCCAGCACCAGATAGACGAACAGCACGCAGATCGGAAACACCGCAAGGCCCGCATTGCCGCTGGTCGTCTGCTGATAGGACAGGTCGGTCCATTCAAAGGCAAAGCCGCTCGGCAGCGTCTCCTCGGCGAGCTTCTTCATGACGGCGATCGCGGTCGCCGAGCTCGTGCCGGGCAGACCCTCACCCTGCAGCTCGGCTGCGGGATAAAGATTGTAGCGCGCGACCCGGTCCGGCCCCGAAATGTCGCGGAAATCCACGACGCTGCCAAGCATGACCATGTCGCCGCTGGCATTGCGGGTGCGTAGCCGCGTGAGGTCGGCCTTCTCCTTCCGGAACGGCAGATCGGCCTGCGCGGTGACGTGATAGGTGCGGCCGAACAGGTTGAAGTCGTTGACGTAGGTCGAGCCGAAATAGGTCTGGATGGTATCGGTGACATTCTGGATGGGAACACCGAGCTTCTGCGCCTTGACGTGGTCGATGTCGACGAACACCTGCGGCGTGTTGGCCGAGAACGGCGAGAACACAGTAGGGGCGAGGAGCAGCGGCGACTTGCGCGCCGCGGCGACGAGTTCGTCGGTCGCAGCCGCCAGCAGCTCAGGCCCGCGGCCCTGCCGATCCTGGATCCGCATGGTGAAGCCGCCGCCGGTGCCGATGCCCGGGATCGGCGGCGGCGGAATCACGATGATGAACGCGCCCTCGATGGCCGAGAGGCGCTTGCGCAGGTCCGCCGTGATCACCTGTGCGCTCAGCCCCTTCTTGAGGCGCACTTCCGGTTCCTCGAACACTGGAAACAGTGCCGCGGAGTTGCTCGCCTGCGTGCGGGTCGCGCCCGACAGGCCTGCAAAGACTGCGATATGCGAGATTCCGGGCGTATCGAGCGCAATGCTCTCAATCCTGTGAACGATCTCGGTGGTCCGCGCCAGCGAGGCCGCGCCCGGCAATTGCGCGGATATGATCACGTAGCCGCGATCCTGTGCCGGAATGTAGCCCTGGGACGTGGTGGCAATCAGCCAGCCGGCACTGCCGATCAGCACCACATAGACGAGCAGCATCACCACGCTGTGCCGAATCACGAAATCTGCGACGTCAGCATAAGAATTCGACAGCCAGTTGAAGCCGCGGTTGAAGATGCCGGTGAACCACTCCCAGCCGCGCGCGAGCAGATTCCAGGTCGCGGGCGGCCGCTTCTCGTCATGCGGAACCAGGATCTGCGAGGCCAGCGCAGGCGACAACGTCAGCGAGCAGAAGCAGGAAATTGCCGTCGCGACCGCGATCGTGACCGCGAATTGCTGGAAAAACTGCCCGGTGATGCCACCGAGAAACGCGGTCGGCACGAACACTGCGCACAATACCAGTGCGATCGACACCAGCGCGCCGCCGACTTCCTCCATGGTCTTGAGCGCCGCATCCCGCCGGCTCATGCCGTCGCGCAAATGCCGCTCGACGTTCTCGACCACCACAATGGCGTCGTCGACCACGATGCCGACCGCGAGCACGAGGCCGAACAGCGTCAGGTTGTTGATGGCATAGCCGAGCGCGGCCATCGCCGCAAAAGTGCCGACCAGCGACACCGGGATCGCCACGATCGGGATGATCGCCGGGCGCCAGCCCTGCAGAAACACCAGCACCACGATGACGACCAGGGCCATTGCTTCGTAAATGGTCTTGATCAGCTCGCTGATGGACTGTTGGATGAACTCGGTCGGGTTGTAGCCAATGTCGTAGTCGAGTCCCTTCGGGAAGCTCGTCTTCAGCTTGGCCATGGTGTCCTTGATGCCCTTGGCGGTCGCGAGCGCGTTGGATCCTGGACGCTGGGTCACCAGCATCGCGACCGCGGTCTTCCGCAGCTCGAAGCTGTTGGTGGAGTAGTCGAGCGCACCGAGCTCGATCCGCGCGATGTCGCGCAGCCGTACGGTGCGGCCGTCCTGGCCCGCCTTGACGACGATGTCCTCGAACTGCGAGATGTCCTTCAGGCGGCCGGTGAAGGTGAGATTGGGCTGGAAGGCGCGATCCGCGATCGGCGGGCTCGCAAGCTGGCCGCCGGTGATCTGCAGGTTCTGCGCGCGGATCGCGGCGATCACGTCGCCCGCCGTGAGCCCGAGCGTCTGTATCTTGTCCGGATCGAGCCACAGCCGCATCGAATAATCGCGCGCACCGAAGATCTGGATGTCGCCGATGCCGTCGAGCCGCAGGAGCTGGTCGCGGACCTGCAGCAGCGCGTAGTTGGAAATGTAGAGCTGGTCGAGCGAGTCGTCGGGGGACAACATGAACACGACCATCAGGATGTCGGGCGAATTCTTCTTGGTGACGACGCCGTTGCGCTGCACCTCATCCGGCAATTGCGGCTGCGCGATCGCGACGCGGTTCTGCACCAGCACCTGCGCGTTGTCGAGATTGGTACCGAGCTTGAAGGTAATGGTGACGGTGAGCAGGCCGTTCGAGGTGGCCTGGCTGTACATGTACAGCATGTCCTCGACGCCGTTGATCTGCTGCTCGATGGGAGCGGCGACCGTGTCGGAGATGGTCTGCGCCGAAGCCCCCGGATATTGCGCACTCACCACCACGGTCGGCGGCACCACTTCCGGATATTCGGCGATCGGCAGCGTCCGGTAGGCGAGCGCGCCCACGATCAGGAGCACGATGGACAGCACCATCGCCAGGATCGGCTGATTGATGGAAAGCCGGCCGAGATTCATGTCTTGTGACCCGCGGCCGAAGGGGCGTGCGGGCTGACCTTGGCGCCGACGCGCGCGCGCTGAACGCCATCGACGATCACTCGGTCTTCCGGTTTGAGGCCTTCGCGGATCACGCGCAAGCCCTCGTCGAGCGGTCCCAGGATGACCGGTTTTGCCTCCACGGTGTCGTCATCCTTGACCACGAACACGATCTTGCGCGACTGATCGGTGGCGATGGCGGTGTCCGGCACCAGCAGCGCCTCGTAAGGCGCGCTGGCAATCAGGCGGACTCGGCCGAACTGCCCGGGCAAAATGGAAAAATCCTTGTTCGGGATCACCGCCCGTCCGCGCAGCGTGCCGGTCGAGACATCCATCCGGTTGTCGAGGAAATCGACCTTGCCCTCGTGCGACGGCTTGGTTTCGCCGGTCAGCGTCACCTGGACCGGGTTGCGATTTTCGCGCGAACTCGGGCGCTTGCCCTCGAAATAGAGCCGGTTGTATTTGACATAGGTCGCCTCATCCATGTCGAAATAGACGTAGATCGGATCGAGCGACACGATCGACGTTAGCAGCGTGCCGCCGCCATTGTCGCTGCCCTGCACGAGATTGCCGATGCTAACGAGATGGCGGCTGACCCGGCCGCCGAGCGGTGCCACGACGTGGCTGAATTCGATATTGAGCTGGGCTGCCTTCAACGCGCCTTCGGCCACGGTCTCGGCGGCGTGCGCCGCCTGCAACGCCTGGCGGCGCTGGTCGACGACCTGTTCGGAGACAGCGCTGGTCTGGACCAGGGACAGGCCGCGGTCGAGGTCGCGCTTGGCAAGCTCCGCCTTGGCGCGCGCATCCGCAAGCTGGCCATCAGCTTGCAGGGCAACCGCCTCGAACGGGCGGGGGTCGATGATGTAGAGCAGATCGCCGGTATTGACGAAGGCGCCGTCGCGAAATTCGACATTGGTGACGAAGCCGCCGACGCGGGCGCGAACCTGAACCTCCTCCACCGCATCGAACCGTCCGGTGAATTCGTCCCAATCCTGCACCGTGCGTTTGACGGGCTGCGCGACCGTCACCGGAGGCGCCGCGGCGGCGGCCGCCTGCGGCGGCTTATCCCCGCAGCCCGACAAGGCGATGGCGAGCAGAATGGCCAGCGGTGTCAGGCCGCCGATGGTGTGGAGATTGCGGTTCGAGCCTTGAGCCAAACGCTCCGATTTCCCAGTCGCGCTCAATTCCATCTCCTCTACACTTTTGCCAAAGATCGGTCGAGGCGGCGGCATCAAGATGAGATCGATTGCCAGTCTGTCCAAGAACGGGCCGGGATCAAGCAAAATTTGTCATGCATGGCGCATTGTAACGACCCGGTATTAGGGCTGGTTGACAAACCCTGCGCCATGCGCCTGACGGTCAATCGGCCGCCGCAACACCGATTGTGTTGGAATATTCCGCCGGACAACGTTATTCAGCGTCGATAACCGATCCGCAGGCGAGGTCAGCCATGCACGCGCCTCCATCGCAGAAGTCGTTCGACAAGGCCGAGACACAGCGCCGCGGCGCCGATCATATCGCACCGGATTGCGCGGGCGCGAATTTCTACGCCATCGATCGGGCGTTGCGCGATCTGCTGCGGATCTATTTGGCGCCCGATGATTTTTCTCGGCTGGAACCGCACTTCGACCGCCTGGGCAGGCTGGCGGGCGGCCGGCTCGATGAGCTGGCGAGGATCGCCGACAAGCATCCGCCGGTCCTGAATGCGCGGGATCGGTTCGGCCGCGACGAGGACTGGATCGACTATCATTCGTCCTACCGCGAAATGGAGAGCATCGCGTTCGCTGATTTCCAGTTCCACGCCATGAGCCATCGTGCCGGCGCGCTCGGCATGGACCGGCCGCTGCCCGCGGTCGCCAAATACGCGCTGCAATATCTGTTCGTGCAGGCCGAGTTCGGCCTGATGTGCCCGATCAGCGTGACCGACACCTCGGTCCATCTGATCCGCAAATTCGGAAGCGCCGAACTCAAGGATTATTTGTTGCCCAAGATGCTGTCGGCCGACCCGGCGGTGCTGTGGAAGGGCACCCAGTTCATGACCGAGCGGGCCGGCGGCTCCGACGTCGGCGCCATCGAAACCACCGCGCGCTACGAGGACGGGGTGTGGCGGCTTTATGGCGACAAATGGTTTTGCTCGCATGCCGACGCCGACGTCGCGCTGTTGCTAGCGCGGCCGGAAGGCGCGCCTGCCGGCACAAAGGGGCTGGCGCTGTTTGCGATGCCGCGCCGGCTCAAGGACGGCCGCCGTAACGCCTATCGCATCGTTCGCCTCAAGGACAAGTTGGGCACCCGCTCGATGGCGAGCGGGGAAATCCTGCTGGAGGGGGCGGTCGCCTATCTGGTCGGCGAGGCCGAAAACGGCCTCAAGCAGATGATGGAGCAGGTCAACCTGTCGCGGCTTTCGCACGGCGTGCGGGCCGCCGCCATGATGCGGCGCTGCCTCAACGAGGCGATGGTGTGCGCACGCAAGCGCGTGGCGTTCGGCAAGACCATCCTCGAATATCCGCTGCTGCAGCGTCAGCTTCTCAAGATCGCCGCTCCTGTCGAACAATCGCTTTCGATGTTCCTGTTCGCCGCCAACGCCATGGACCGCGCCAATGCCGGCTCGAAGGAAGCCGAGGGTCTGCTGCGCATCCTTACGCCGCTGTTGAAATTCCGCGCCTGCCGCGACAACATTCCGGTGGCGACCGGCGCGATGGAGGTGCGCGGCGGCAACGGCTATATCGAGGAATGGGTGCACGCGCGGCTGATCCGCGACGCCCATATCGGCGTGCTCTGGGAAGGCACCAGCAACATCAACGCGCTCGATATCGTCACCCGCGCGGTCGGCAAAAGCCGCGCGCACCGCGCGCTGGGAGCCGAGCTCGGCAAATTGCTGGACGAAGCCGCGACGGTGCCGGCGGCGTTCCGCGATCGCCTGCGCCTGACGCTCGAGCGGACGCTTGCGTTCGCCGAACGCGTCGCCGCCGAGCCCGCCTTCGAGGCGAGCGCGCGGCAGGTCGCCAGCGGCCTCTATCATATCGCCAGCGCCATCCTGATGACGCGGGAAGCCGCGCAACCGGGCGCGGATGCGCGCCGCGCGCTGTATGCACGGCTTGTGCTCGAACATCGCCTGAGCCCGCAGGATCCGCTGGAACCGCACACCGGCGATTGGGAACATGAGGCCGCGGAGATTTTGTTGTCGGAGCGCAGCGTCTCCATCGCCGAGATCGCCGGGTTGTTGAGTTAGCCGTCATTCCGGGGCGCGCGAAGCGCGAACCCGGAATCTCGAGATTCCGGGTTCGACGCGGAGCCTGTCATCGGGCCGCGCTCTGCGCGGACCCGTTGGCGTCGCCCCGGAATGACGGACGCCGACCCATCGCATGCGCCCCTTTTTATAGTTCCCTTCCCCGCTCCTCCTCCGCTAAATTGCTCGCAAAGCCACAAAGGCAAATTGTCCGGGGAGAGCAATCGTGCACAAGGGGCGTGTCGTTTTCGGCGCCATGGACGAGGTGGAGTTCGGCCGCGCCGCTGCCGAAGCCGTCGTCGAGCAAACCGACCGTCTCGGCGCCAAACGCGCGTTCCTGATGGTCAGCGGCACGCTCAACCGCGAGACCGACGAGATCGAGAAAATCCGCCGCGCGCTGGCTAGCCGCTGCGTCGGCACCTTCGATGCGATGCCGCCGCATACGCCGCGCCAGGCCGTGATCGCCGCCACCGAACAGGCCCGCGCCGTAAAGGCCGATATCATCGTCACGGTCGGCGGCGGCTCGATCACCGACGGCGCCAAGGCGGTGCAGCTTTGCCTCGCCAACGACATCAGCAGCGTCGACGGCATCGACCGGATTCGCGCCGTCAATGGCGTGCCGCCGCCGATGACCGGGCCGACCGTGCGCCAGATCAGCATTCCCACCACCATCGCCGGCGGCGATTTCAGCGCCAGCGCCGGCGTCACCAACGAGCAGACCCGGGTCAAGGAAGCGGTGCGCCACCGCCTGGTGATGCCACGCGCGGTGATCCTCGATCCGGCGCTCGGTGCGCACACGCCGGAATGGCTGTGGCTGTCGACCGGCATCCGTGCCGTCGATCATTGCGTCGAGGGCATTTGCGCGCGCGAGGCGCACCCTTACGCCGATGCGCAGGCGCTGAAAGGCCTGTCGATGCTGGCGCAGGCATTGCCGCGGGTGAAAGCCGACGGCAGCGATCTCGATGCGCGGATGGAATGCCAGATCGGCACCTGGCTTTCGATGGGGGCGCTTTCTTCCGGCGTGCCGATGGGGGCGAGCCACGGCATCGGCTATGTGCTCGGCGCCGAGTTCAACGTGCCGCACGGCTATACTTCCTGCGTGATGCTGCCGTCGGTGATGCGCTGGAACAAGCCCGCGAATGCCGAACGGCAGGCGCTGGTGTCGGCGGCGATGGGGCATCCCGGCAAGGATGCCGGCGATGTGCTGGACGCCTTCATCCGCGGGCTCGGCATGCCGCGCAGCCTGCAGGATGTGCGGGTGGGGCCCGAGCATTTCGACCGCATCGCACAGCAGGCGATGAAAACGCCATGGGTGCCGCGCAACCCGCGCAGGATCGAGACGCCCGCGCAAGTGCGCGAGATACTTCTTCTGGCCGCTTAGGAAAACGGGAGAGCCGATGTACACCGGAAACCATGCCCATCTTCGCCCTTTGCAGCCCGCCTTCATCATGGCGGCGACCGGCGAAGCCGTCACCTATCGCGAGCTGGAGGCGCGCAGCAATCGCCTGGCGCATCTGTTGCGCAAGCTCGGGCTGAAGCGGCTCGATCACTATGCGATCTTCATGGAGAACAACAGCCGCTATCTCGAGACCTGCGCGGCGGGCGAGCGGGCCGGGCTCTATTACACCTGCGTCAATTGCTACCTGACGCCGGCTGAACTCGCCTATATCGTGAACAATAGCGCGTCCCGGGTCCTCATCACGTCAGCCGCAAAACTCGAAGTCGCGCGCGAGGCCCTCAAGGCGTGCCCGAACATAGAGCTCTGCATCGTCGCCGACGGCGCGGGCGAGAGCGAGCGCATCGTCGGCCTGCAACAGGCGACCTTCGGGCTGCCGAACACGCCGATACCGGACGAATGCATCGGGACCGCGATGCTCTACTCCTCCGGCACCACCGGGCGGCCGAAGGGCATCCTGCGCCCGCTGCCGGAGCAGTCGTCGACACAGCAATTGCCGATCTTCGCCTTCCTGCAGAAACTCTGGCGATACCGCGAGGGCATGATCTATCTGTCGCCGGCGCCGCTCTATCACTCGGCGCCGCAGGCCGCCGTCAACCTCGCGATCCGCGAAGGCGGCACCGTCATCATCATGGAGCATTTCGATCCGGAGCAGTACCTCGCGCTGGTCGAAAAATGGGGCGTCACCCACAGCCAGCTGGTGCCGACCATGTTCTCGCGCATGCTGAAGCTGCCGGAGGACGTCCGCGCGCGCTACGACCTGTCGTCGCTGGAAATCGCGATCCACGCCGCCGCGCCCTGCCCCGCGGCGGTGAAGGAAGACATGATAAAATGGTGGGGGCCGATCATCCACGAATATTATGGCGCGACCGAAGGCCTCGGCTTCACCGCCTGCGACAGCGAGCAATGGCTGGCGCACCGCGGCTCGGTCGGCAAGGTGCTGCTCGGTGATCTGCACATACTCGACGAGAACATGAAAGCGTGCCCGATAGGCACGCCGGGCACGGTCTGGTTCAAGACCGCCACCCCGTTTGAATATTTCAACGATCCGAACAAGACCATGGAGGCGCGTTCGCCGGACGGCAGCATGAGCACCGTCGGCGACGTCGGCTATGTCGACGCGGACGGCTATCTCTACCTGACCGACCGCGCGACCTTCATGATCATCTGCGGCGGCGTCAACATCTATCCGCAGGAATGCGAGAACCTCCTGATCACCCATCCCAAGATTGCGGACGCCGCCGTGTTCGGCGTGCCCAACGCCGACCTCGGCGAAGAGGTCAAGGCGGTGGTGCAGCCGATGCCCGGAATAGAGCCGTGCGAGGCGCTGGTCGAGGAATTGATGTTGTTCTGCAGCCAGTCGCTTTCGCGACAGAAAGTGCCGCGCTCGATCGATTTCGAGGGCGAATTGCCGCGACTGCCGACCGGCAAGCTCTACAAGCGGCTGTTGCGCGACCGCTACTGGGGCAACAAGACCTCGCGGATCGTCTGAGGTTGCAGGTGCCCGGTCATAAATTGGGTTAGTCTCGATCTCACGCAAAGTCCCCCCGGCACGAGCAGCGCCACCGCAAGCGAGGTCATTCGATGGAAGCGGCACTTTTGGTCGAGGCGTTGCGCAGCCAATTCGCCGGCCCGTTTGAACTGACCCTTGGCGCCGGCACCTGCGCCGCCATCACCGGCCCGTCGGGATCCGGCAAGAGTCTGTTTCTTCGCATGATTGCCGACCTCGACCCGAACGAAGGCAGGGTCTGGTTGAAGGGGACAGAGCGCGCCTCCGTCTCCGCGCCGGATTGGCGAAAGCAGGCAACCTATGTGTCCGCCGAATCCGGCTGGTGGGCCGATACGGTCGTCGACCATTTCGCCGCCAGCAAACGCAGCGAGGCCGCGGCGCTGGCGGCCCGCCTTGGGCTTCGCGCCGATCTTCTGGGCGCCCCGGTGACGCAACTGTCAACTGGCGAGAAACAGCGATTTTCGCTGGTCAGAGCCATGCTGCCGGATCCACCCGTCCTGCTGCTGGACGAACCGACCGGCCCGCTGGACGAGGAGTCGGTCGCCCGCGTCGAGCTGCTGCTGCGCGAGCGAATGACAGCAGGGACATCCATCCTGCTGGTGACGCACGATCCAAACCAGGCGCAGCGGCTGGGCGGCCAGCACTACCGCATGGTGGCAGGACGGCTGGAAATGCCATGAATCCGATCCTGCTGACACCGCTGGACATTTCCGTCGCCGCCTCCCTGATCATCCTCGATGCGCTGCTGTCGATCTGGCTCAGGCTTCGGCTGCATCGGCAAATCGCCATCGCCGCGGCGAGAATGGTGTTGCAACTCGTCGCCATCGGCTATGTGCTCCGCTTCATCTTTTCCCTGAACAATCCGGCGGCGACGCTGCTCCTTATTCTGGTGATGGTACTGGTGGCCGCGCGCGAGGTGGCGGCCCGGCCCGAACGCCGGTTCAAGGACCATTCAAATTTCATCATCGGCTTTGTCAGCGTCGGCTTTGCCACCTTCATCACCGCGGTCCTTGCCTTGACGACGGCGATCCGGCCGCAGCCCTGGTTCGACCCGCATTATGCGATCCCGCTGGCCGGCATCATTCTTGGCAGCGTTTTGAACTCGGCCAGCCTGTCGCTGGACAGCTTTCTCGGCTCGGTCCGGCGCGAGCGACAGGCCATCGAAGCACGGCTGTCGCTGGGTGAAAGCTATCGTGAATCGATCGCGCCGCTGGTGCGCGACGCGATCCGGCGCGGCCTTTTGCCCATCATCAATCAAATGTCGGCGGCGGGAATCGTCACCTTGCCGGGGATCATGACCGGACAAATTCTCGCCGGCCTCGATCCGCTGGAGGCCGTCAAATACCAGATCCTCCTGATGTTCCTGCTGTCCGGCGGCAGCGGCCTGTCGGCCCTGGCCACCTCCTACCTTGCGGCCTGGCGCCTGACCGACGAGCGGCAGCGGCTTCGGCTGGATCGGCTGCAGTAAGCGCCGCCGATCGGGCCGCCTGCGGTAATTCCGGCAGCCGGAAAGCTCGAACCGGCGGTATTTTCATTGCCCCGGCAATGATTATGTACGATGACAGTTTTCGAAAGGCATCCTCGGCCAGGCCAAAGGGAGATCCAAAAAAATGCGTGAAGCCGTCATCGTTTCCTATGCCCGTACCGGACTAGCGAAATCCGGTCGCGGCGGGTTCAATATCACCCCTCCGATGTCGATGGCGGCCCACGCCATCAAGCACGCCGTCGAGCGCGCCAGCGTCGACAAGGAATATGTCGAGGATTGCTATCTCGGCAATTGCGCGCATGGCGCTCCCAATATCGGCCGCCAGGCCGCGCTGCTCGCCGGCATGCCGAAGTCGACCGCCGGCGTATCCGTCAACCGCTTCTGTTCGTCGGGACTTCAGACCATCGCGATGGCGGCCAACTCGATCCGCTCCGACGGCTCCGACTGCATCGTTGCCGGCGGCGTCGAGAGCATCTCGGTCCCCGGCGGCGGCTCGCCGAAGGAATCGATCGATCCGGAGCTGCTCAAGGCGGCGCCCGATATCTTCATGGCGATGATCGACACCGCCGATATCGTCGCTGAGCGCTACAAGGTCAGCCGCGAATACCAGGACGAATACTCGCTGGAATCGCAGCGCCGCATGGCCGCCGCCCAGCAGGCCAACAAGTTCAAGGACGAAATCGTCCCGATGAAGACCAGGATGAAGGTGGTCGACAAGGCGACCAAGGCGGAAAGCATCGTCGACTACACCGTCGATCGCGATGAGTGCAACCGGCCGGACACGACCATGGAGGGTCTCGCCAAGCTCGAGCCGGTGAAGGGTCCGGGCAAATACATTACCGCCGGCAACGCCAGCCAGCTCTCCGACGGCGCGGCGGCCGTGGTTCTGATGGAAGCCAAGGATGCCGAGAAGCGCGGCCTCAATCCGATGGGCCGCTTCGTCGCCTGGGCTTCAGCGGGGTGCGAACCGGACGAAATGGGCATCGGCCCGATCTACGCGGTGCCGAAGCTTCTGAAGCGCCAGGGCCTCAAGGTGGACGACATCGACATTTGGGAGCTCAACGAGGCCTTCGCCAGCCAGTGCCTGTATTCGCGCGACCAGCTCGGCATCGATCCCGACAAGTACAACGTCAATGGCGGCTCGATCGCCATCGGCCATCCGTTCGGCATGACAGGCGCGCGGCTGACCGGCCACATCCTTCAGGAGGGGCGCCGGCGCAAGGCGAAATGGGGCGTGGTGACGATGTGCATCGGCGGCGGCCAGGGCGGCGCCGGCCTGTTCGAAATCTATAGCTAAGCGCATTTCGTTCCGACAGGACGGCAACACCAAGACACCAGCAGCGCGGCGATCTCATCGCCGCGCTGCTTTTTTAGTGCGTCGTGCAAGCATCTTGCCGCGGTCGGCGGCGGTGCGCTGATCGGCAATTCGAAGCTGCGCGGTAATCAGTTCCTGTCATCCCCGCCATACCTGAGCAAAATCTGAGCAGCGATCGGTTGCCGCATACGAATTGACCGATCTGGCGTAATTTGCCTCGGTTCCCCAAGGTCGCCCGATTTCGTCGCATACCGAACGGCAGGAAAAAATCTCCACCAAATCCCGATCGGCGCCAAGTTCCTTCTTTTTTCGTCCACGCTATTGCCGTGTTGGGAAGGATGATCCTACCTGTTCATCTACGTGGCCTGAAACTTTCGTCTGGCGCTGACGGAACAACGAGGGAACTCTTGAATGCCCAGCGGCGAGTTACATCGTAACCGCCTGATCGTGCGCGGGCGCGGCTCAAGCCTGTGATCGATCCGCTCTACGTCACATCGGGTTTCGGCGTCGGCCTTCTGGTCGGCATGACCGGCGTCGGCGGCGGCTCGCTGATGACGCCGCTCTTGATCCTGCTGTTCGGCATCCATCCCTCGACCGCGGTCGGCACCGATCTGCTTTACGCCTCCGCCACCAAGGCCGGCGGCAGTGCCGTGCACGGCTGGGCGCGCAGCATTCATTGGCCGGCGGTGCTCCGGCTCGCCGCCGGCAGCATCCCGGCAAGCATCCTGACGCTGATCGTTCTGTGGCAGCTCGATCTCAACAGCGCGGCCGCGCGCAGCCTGGTCAATGTGGTGCTCTCCTTTGCGCTGCTGCTCACGGCGGCCTCGCTGATCTTCCGCAGGGCGATCCTGGATTCCTTGAGCGGGCGTGTGGAGCGGCTCGACGAGCGCACCATCGCGCGCGCGACCGTGCTGGTCGGCGCGGCGCTCGGCGTGCTGGTCTCGATCTCGTCGGTGGGCGCAGGCGCTGTCGGCGTCACCGCGCTGCTGCTGCTTTATCCGCGGCTGCCGATGGCGCGCATCGTCGGCTCCGACATCGCGCACGCGGTGCCGCTGACGCTGATTGCCGGCGCCGGCCATTGGGCGATGGGCGCGATCGATTGGCACCTGATGGGCGTGCTGCTGGTCGGCTCGCTGCCCGGCATCGTCATTGGCAGTTACTGC
>DATNMT010000078.1:0-20462 GCA_035602495.1 Bradyrhizobium sp. | reverse complement strand
GATCCGTCTTGCATAGGCGCCGAATTCGTCGGTGGTCTTGACCGGCAGCGTCCGCGGAAGCGGCAGCTCGATCGGGAAATACTCCGCCATTCGCGCCGGGCCCGCGGTGAGCACGGCGCAATGCGAGCCCAAAAACACCGCTTCCTGGATGCTGTGGGTGACGAAGATGATGGTCTTGCCGCTCTCGCGCCAGATCCGCAGCATTTTGAGATTCATCTGCTCGCGGGTCAGCGCGTCGAGCGCGCCGAACGGCTCGTCCATCAGGATCAGTTTCGGATCGTGGATGAAAGCGCGCGCGATCGCGGCGCGCTGCTGCATGCCTCCCGACAATTGCTGCGGATATTTTTCCTCATGGCCGGCGAGGCCGACCAGATTTAACAGATTGCGGGCGCGGGCGCGGGCCGCTTTCATCGGCAGGCCGACGATCTCCGCCGGCAGCAACACGTTGTCGAGCACGGTGCGCCATTTCAACAGCAGCGCCTGCTGGAACACCATGCCGACGTCGCGGCCGGGGTCGAATGGCGTTTGTGCATTGCCGATCCGGACAATACCGCCGTCGGCGTCGTGCAGGCCTGCAAGAATCTTCAGGACCGTGGTCTTGCCGCAGCCGGAGGGACCGACCAGCGAGATCAGCTCGCCCTCGTTGACGTCCATGGTGACGTCGGAGACGGCGAGAAATTCCTGCCCTTGCGAGCGATAGATTTTCCGCACGTTGCGCAGGCGGATAAACGGCTCCGGCGGCCCGCTCATGCGAGCCATCTGTCGAGGTTGGCGGCGACAAAGTCGTCGTCGGAAAGGTCGGCATGCTCGTTGCAAACCCGGTCGATCTCCTCGATCTGGCCGGGGCTCAAACCCTCGGCCGGATCGAGGCACCAGATACCCTGCATCAGACCTTGCCGCCGCAGGATTTCGTGGCAGCCGGCGATGCAGCCGTGAAAATTGTTGGCGACGTCGAAGAAGGCGCTGTTGCAATCGGTGACGCGCGCATCGAGCGCCAGAAGGTCGGCCGGCAGCGTCGGCTTGCCGCGCGCGGCGCGGCACATTTCGAATTGCTGGATCGCACTTGCCGTCCACACCGACCAGTGGCCGAGCAGGCCGCCGCGGAACCAGGCGCGGGTGGTGACGCCCTTGTCGCGCAGGTCGAACGGCAGCGTCAGATCGAGCAGGATGTGGTCGTCGTTGCCGGTATAGAGCGCGATGCGGTCGAGCGCGTTCGCCGCGGCGACGCCGCGCAGCACGTCGAGCGTGCGGTAGCGATTGAACGGCGCGACCTTGATCGCGATGACGTTGTCGATCAGGGCAAAGCGCCGCCAGAAATCCGCGCTGAGAATGACGCCGCCGACCGCCGGCTGCAGGTAAAACCCGACCAGCGGGATCTCGCGCGCCACCGCCTCGCAATGGGCGATGATTTCGTGCTCGCTGGCGGATTTCATCGCCGCGAGGCTGAGCAGGCCGGCGTGATAGCCGATGCCGCGCGCGATTTCGGCTTCCGCGATCGCCTGTCTTGTCGGACCCGCGAGGCCGGCGACCAGCGCGAGCGGGCGCTTGGTCCAGGCGGCGGCCGTCTCGGCGGCGAGCTCCAGCGTCGGGCGGTAGAGACCGACGTCGCGGATGGCGAATTGCGTGGTGTGGACGCCGACGGCCAGCCCGCCTGCGCCGGCATCGATGTAATAGCGCGTCAGCGCGCGCTGATGCACGGCGTCGAGCTTGCGGCCGGCATCGAGCGCGAGCGGATGGGCGGGAAGCACCGTGCCGTCGGCGATCAGGCGCCGCACCTCGGATTTAATCTGGCTGTGGTGCATGGCAAGTATCCTTATCCGAATTCCGGGCCGGCAACGGCAAACGGCAGGTGCGCGGACTGGCCGAGGACGTGGCCGAACCGCATGCGCTGAAATGGCCGCTCGATTTTCCACCCCGAGCGGGCGAGGCCCTTCAGGAATTCATCCCGTTCGAAAACGGCGTCGATCAACAACGCACCGTTCTCGGACCGGACGATGTCGCTCACGATGGCGAGCGCTTGCTCCGCGTCAGGGGCGAGTACCGGGCCGATATGCCGGGCTTTGCGGCCGTCGCGAACGAGCGCAACCGCTTCGCCGTTGGACAGCAACCGCGAGCCCGGACGTGCGCTGATCCGTCTCAGCAGGGCACTTCGATCGAAGCCCATGGCGCGGCGGTCCTGTGATGAGAATTCGTCGATGCCGCAGGCCGAAAGCGACGGCGGCGCTTCGGCCTTGGTCGAGATCGCATGCTCCAGCCGCAGCCGCCGCAACTGCAGCGTCGGCACAAAACCAAGCGGACCATAGACCGTGGCGCCGGCCGGCGTCGCATCGAGCCATGTCGTGAGCTTTTGCCTGGCCGCGGCAGCGAGGCAGGCATCGACCAGTTTTGTCGCAAGGCCGCGGCGGCGCCAGTTTTCCGTCACCAGCACCATGCTGACCCAGGCGTTGCCGGCGGAGTAGGGCAACAGTGCCGCGCTGGCGATGAGAAGGCCATCCTTGTCGCGAACGCCGAACACTTCTCCCTCGGTCAGGAAGAAACGCCAGTCCGCTTCGTTCTGGTTCCAGTGTGCTTCCGTCGACAGCGCGAGGCCCGCGCGCGCGTCGTCGGGGCCGAGCCGGACGGTTTCGCTTTGCTCAATAGCGGCCATCGCGCACCTCGTATTTGGTGGGCTTGCCGAGACTCGGCATCGCGCGGGCGACCCAGTCCGCGGTCCAGGCGATCAGTCGCTCGGTGTCGACGACGGGCAGACCGAACATTTTCACCGCCTGCGCGGTGTTGGTGAGCCAGGCGGTCGGCTCCCCGCGGCCGACGATGATCGGTTCGCGACCAAGCCGCGCGCCGAGTTTTGCCGCGAGATCGCGCACCGCCAGAATTTCGTGGCCGCTGACATTGATCGGCGAGGTCGGCGTGTCACAATAAGCGAGGCAACGCAGCGCCTGTGAAGATGCGTCGCCCTGCCAGATGAAATTGACGTGGCCGAGGCTGACGTCGATCGGCTTGCCGCCGACGATCTTTGTGGCGATGTCATGCAGCACGCCGTAGCGCATGTCGATCGCATAATTCAACCGGAACAGCCGGCCGGGCGTCGCATATTGGCGCGAGAAATATTCGAACATGCGCTCGCGACCGACGCAGGATTGCGCGTATTCGCCGGGCGGATTGGGCGCGACGCTTTCGTCCGCGCCCTTGCCGTCGACCGGCACGAACGGATAGACGCAGCCGGTCGAGAACGCCACGATCCGCGACTCCCGAAACGCCCGCGCCACCAGCGCCGGGACATGCGCGTTCATCGCCCAGGTCAGCGACAGATCGCCTTCGGCGCCGAACTTGCGCCCGGCCATGAAGACAATGTTTTTCACTTTTGGCAAAGCCTTGATGGCGGTCTCATCGAGCAGGTCGCATGCGATGGTCTCGATGCCGCGCGCCTCGAGCCACGCTCTTGCGGCCGGATCGCTGAAGCGGGCGACGCCGATGACGCGGCGGCCGGGCAGGGCGGCCCTGGCAAGGCCCGCCAGCGTCGGTCCCATCTTGCCGGCGACGCCGAGGATCATGATATCGCCGTCGACCTTTCGCAAATCGTCGAGCAGCGCCTGGCTCGGCCGGCACAGCAATTCGTCAAGCGCTGCGATGTCGGGGATCGTTTCCGGCAGATTGTCGCGCGTCAGCAGCATGTCGCTTCCCTTGTTGTTTTTCATTGCAGCCGCACGTCCCTGACCACGAACAGCCGTTCGAGACCCAGCACCAGGCCGTAAAGCGCGACCCCGAGCAGCGTCAATAGCAGCACCGCCATCACCATCGCCGGGGTGTCGAGCGAGGACTGTACCTGGATCATGAGATAGCCGAGCCCGCGTTCGCTGGCGATGAACTCGCCGACGATGGCGCCGGCAACGGCGAGAATGGCGCCGACCTTCATGCCGGAGAACACGTAGGGCAGCGCGCCCGGCAGCTGGATCTTGCGGAACAAAGTCCAGCGCGAGCCGCGCAGCGACTTCACCAGATCGAGCAAATCAGGTTCGACCTCGCTCAAGCCGCGCGCAGTGGTCAGCAGGATCGGAAAGAAGCAGATGCTGAACGCGATCAGGATGTTGGCAAAGATACCGTAGCTAAACCAGACGATGAACAGCGGGCCAAGCGCGACCTTCGGGATCATGTTCAGCGTGACGAACAACGGCAGCAGCAACAGGCTGACCAGGGGCGACCAGCAGAACACCACCGCCAGCGTCGCGCCGACGAGGGCTCCGAGCGCAAAGCCGCCGAGGATTTCCACCGCGGTCACCGCGAGGTTGGAAAGCCAGGCGTATTTGGCCGACGACAGCGTTGCGAGGGTGGCGAGCGGCGAGGGCAGGATGAATTTCGGCACCTGGAAGGCGTCGACCAGCACCTGCCACAGCACGATCACGGCCAGATGCACGATCAGGATGACCGCGAGCGTCCGGGCCGAGCGGATTCCGTCTGTGGACACTATTTGCTCCTGTCGCGGCTGCCCTGGCGGGCGACGGTCCGCGTAATCTATCGCGGTGCTCCAAGTCTTTCAACCATTTGGTTGATTAGGTAACCCGTCATTCCGGGGCGGTGCGAAGCATCGGACTACGATGTGCAATTGCACATCTGAGAATCTCGAGATTCCGGGTTCGCGCTATCGCGCGCCCCGGAATGACAGAAGGCCATCACGGCCGCAGCGCCTGTATCACCAAATCCACCACATGCCTGCGGCGGGCGCTTCTGGCCGCCTTGCTCGAAAGATCCTTGCCGAAGATCGCCGACAGCGTCGGCGTGTTGGAGAAAAAGAAATAGCTCAACCCCGCGATCGAGATATAGAGGTGCACCGGGTTGACGCCCTTGCGGAAGATACCCTTGCGCACGCCTTCCTTCAGGATCTTCGAGACCAGGCTGACCAGCGGCGAATGCATGTCCTCGATTTTCAAGGAGGCGCGGACGTGACGGGCGCCGTTGCGGTTCTCGTCGTTGAGCAGGACAATGAAGTCCGGATGCCGCGCCAGGTGGTCGAACGAGCTCTCGATCAGCCTCTTGATGGCCTGTTGCGGGGGCAGGCCTGCGAGGTTGAGCTTCCGCTCCTGGGCGCGGATTTCCTCGTAGACCCACTCCAGCACCGCCAGATACAGCGCGTCCTTGTCGCCGAAATAATGATAGACCAGCTGCTTGTTGACGCCGGCGCGCTTCGCGATTTCGTCGACCCGCGCGCCGGCGAGCCCGCTTCTGGCAAATTCGCGCCGCGCCGCCGTCAGCAGTTTGTTGCGGGTGGCGACGGGATCGCGCCGCTGCGGCTTTGCGCCAGGTGATCGTTGTTTGGGCATTTCCAACCAGACAGTTGACAATTGTGTTCTTCCCTTGTTGCATTGGTAGACGCATCGGCGCGCGACGACAAGGCTGACGGGGCTAGCCGCAAACCAGGAGAGTGGCCATGAAGCGTATCGGGATTGCAGGGTTGGCGCTCGCGCTGCTGGCGCCCTCGGTTCCGGCCGCGGCCGGCGAAGCCGTCAACCTGATCCTGAACTGGACGCCGACCGCCGACCACTCGCCGTTCTATTACGCCAAGGCGCAGGGCTGGTACGAGAAGGCCGGCATCGATCTCACCATCGAGGTCGGCAAGGGTTCCGGCATCTCCGCGCTCAAGGTCGGCTCCGGCGGCTCGCCGTTCGGCATCGCCGATCTCGCCACCATGCTGGTGGCGCGCGGCAAGGGCGCCGACGTGGTTGCGCTGATGAGCATCTATGCCAACACCGGGCAGACCTTTTATTGGCTGAAGAGCTACGGCGTGAACGGGGTCAAGGATTTTCCCGGCCACAAGATCGGCAATCCGCCGGGCGATGCCTCGCGGGTGATGTGGCCGGCGTTCGCCAAGGCGGCGGGCATCGCGCCGGACTCGGTGAACTTCGTCAATGTCGGGCCGACCGCGAAGATCGCGGCGCTGAAGAGCCACACCGTGGATATCATCTCCGATTTCTACAACGAGCATGATTTGAAGGTGATCGAGTTCGGAGCCGACCTCGGCTCGCTGAACTGGAAGGAGATCGGGTTAAATCCGTACGGCAATTCGCTGATCGTCAATGGCGCGTTCCTGGCGAAGAACCCGAAACTCGCCGAGGACTTTGTCAGGATCAGCCAGAAGGCGTTCGCCGCCTGCGTCGCCGACGTCGCCCCATGCCTGAAGGCGCTGCTCGATCAGGCCTCCGGCCTCGACAAGGAAAACCAGGAGCGCCAGTGGGAACGCATCAAGTTCCTGATGACCGATGATTTCACCACCACCAAGGCACTGGGCTGGATCGACGGCGAGCGGATGAAAAAGGACTACGATCTGGTGCAGACCTATCTCGGCATGGAGAAGCCGTTCGACGTGCAGACCGCGTTCTCCACGAAAATGCTGGATACCTCGGTCAAGATGGACGCCAGCAAGGTGAAGAAGTGAGTTTCTTCTCGCTCGCCCCGCTCTTCGCGGGGAGAGGGTCTACGGTGGAAATTCCTTCGGTAGTGCCCGCCACTGGCATCCGCTGGACAGAATGAAGAGGATCGCCTGCACGACCTTGCGCAAGTCCACCTCTCTTGGTCGGCCCGGATGACGTCGCCCCGGCATCCGTCGGGCAATTAACGCCCATTCCGCATCCGTCATATCGCTTGCGTAACGTAGCCCACTACGTCGATATTGCGCACGAGTGATTTCAGTCCATGGCATGGTGCTCTCCCTCGAATCTTGCAAATCCGAAGGAATCACAGCCTCCTGAAATCACTCACTGCTTTTTCGGTCAGGCTCTGAGGGGGCGCGAAGCGATGCGTCTCGAAGGATGAAGCCACGGTATTGCAAGAAACACGAGACCAGGGAGGACCACATCATGACACAAGCAGCGATCCGCGAAGTACCCGTGGAAACCCCCAAGGAAGCATCTCGCACGGTAATCGCGCAGCAGGCGGCGATGCTCGACGCGCTGCCATTCTCCGACACCCGTGATTTCGACGACGCCGCGCGCGGCTTTCTCGGCACCATCGAGCATGCGCGGATCGCCAACACGCAGGGCCGCGTGGTCTGGAGTCTCGAGCCCTACGGATTCCTCTCCGAAGCGAAGGCGCCCGCCACCGTCAACCCGAGCCTGTGGCGGCAGTCCCGCCTCAACATGAATCACGGCCTGTTCGAGGTAGTGCCCGGTGTCTACCAGGTGCGCGGTCTCGATATCGCCAACATGACGCTGATCGAGGGCGATAGCGGCGTGATCGTGGTGGACACGCTGACCTCGATCGAGGGCGCCCGTGCTGCGATGGAGCTTTATTTCAAGCACCGCGGCAAGCGTCCGGTGGCCGCGGTCATCTTTACCCATACCCACACCGACCATTATGGCGGCGCGCGCGGCGTGCTCGACGACGCGACGCTGGCCGGCGGCAAGGTACCGATCATCGCGCCAAATCTGTTCATGGAGCACGCGGTGTCGGAAAACATCATTGCCGGCCCCGCGATGCTGCGCCGTGCGCAGTATCAGTTCGGGCCGTTGCTCGCCAAGGGATCCCGCGGGCAGGTCGATTGCGGGCTTGGCAAGTCGATGGCGGCGGGATCGGTCAAGCTGTTGCGCCCAACCGACCTGATCATGCAGACCGGCGACAGCCGCGTCATCGACGGCGTCGAATTCGAATTCCAGATGGCGCCGAACACCGAAGCGCCGGCGGAGATGCATTTCTACGTCCCGCGCTGCAAGCTCCTGAACCTCGCGGAAAACTGCACGCATAATTTCCACAATCTGCTGCCGTTCCGCGGCGCCGAGGTCCGCGACGCGCTGACTTGGTCGCGATATCTCGGCGAAGCCCTGCAGATGTGGGGCGGCAGGGCGGAGGTGATGTGCGGCCAGCACCACTGGCCGGTGTGGGGAAGAGAGCGCATCGACACCATGATCCGCCAGCAGCGCGATCTCTATAAGTTTGCCCACGACCAGACCATCCGCCTGATGAATCACGGGCTGACCGCGGCCGAGATCGCGGAAGTGATAAAACTGCCGGCGAGCCTCGAGGGCGCGTGGCACGGGCGCGGCTACTACGGCCACATCCGGCACAATGTGAAGGCAGTCTATCAAAAGTATCTGGGCTGGTATGACGCCAACCCCGTCAATCTCGATCCGCTGCCGCCGGTCGAGGCCGGCAAGAAATATGTCGAGTACATGGGCGGCGCCGACGCGATCCTCGCACGCGCGCGCGCGGATTTTGCCAAGGGCGAATTCCGTTTCGTCGCCCAGGCCGTCAGCCATCTGGTGTTCGCCGATCCCGACAATCAGGCGGCGCGGGCGATGCTGGCCGACACCCTCGAGCAACTCGGCTACGCCGCCGAAAGCGCGACCTGGCGCAACGCCTATCTGTTCGGCGCGCAGGAATTGCGCCAGGGCATGCCGAAAACCTCGCCGCGCCCGCCGATGCCGATCGAGACGGTGGCCGCGCTGCGCACCAGCCAATTATGGGATTTGCTCGGCATCCGGCTCAACGGGCCGAAGGCCGAGGGCAAACACATCGTGCTGAACTGGAGTTTTGCCGATACCGGTGAGAGCTTTGTCTTGACGCTGGAGAATTGCGCGCTGACCTACGTCGAGGGCGCGCCGGCGGCTGCGGCCGATGCCAGTTTTACTCTCGCACGCTCCGCGCTCGACGCGGTGATCGCGAAGCAGACGTCCTTCCCGGAAGCGGTCGCCAGTGGAAAGATAAAATTCACCGGCAACGCAATGCGGCTCGGCGAGTTGATGGGCCTGATGGACGAATTCCCGCGGATGTTCGAAATCGTCGAACCGAAGCGGACGGCAGTGAGCTGAGGCACTTGTCATTCCGGGGCGCGCGGCAGCGCGAACCCGGAATCTCGAGATTCCGGGTTCGATGCTGCGCATCGCCCCGGAATGACGGCTGGCGCGAAGCTCACTTAAGCCGCTAGGATGCCTTTTCCGGGCAAGAGGAATGGCATGAGACGGCGGGAATTTCTTGGAGCACTTGGCAGTGCGGCGACGTTGCCGCTGGCGGCGCGGGCCGAGCCGCCGGTGCCGGTGATCGCGATCCTCGGCAGCGGCGCCGCGGACGCTCCTTCGAGCAAGACGCAACTGGAATTGATGCGCGCCGGGATGCGCGATCTCGGCCTTGTCGAAGGCAAGGATTACGTGTTCGTGGCACGCTGGGCGGACAGCGACCCAAGCCGCTTTCCGGCGCTGGCGGCCGAGTTGCTGGCGCTGCATCCCGCCGCGGTCGTCGTCTCGACCAATCTCGCGGTGACGACGGTGCAGGGCTTGTCGCGCACCGTTCCGATCGTTGGCACCAGCTTGAACGCGCCGCTGGCCGTCGGCCTTGTTGCCAGCCTTTCGCATCCCGGTGGCAACGTCACCGGCGTCTCCACCATGGCGGAAGATCTGCAGCTCAAGCTGGTCGAGATCATCCGCGAGATTCTGCCGGAGGCGCGGAACCTCGCAGTGATATTCAATCCGACCAACTCGTCGAATCCCTTGATGCTGGACATGCTGACCAGGGAGTTGGCTAACACCGGGCTTGCGGTCGGTTCGGTTCCGGTGCGCTCACCCGACGATCTTGATGCCGCCTTTGCCGAAGTGTCGCGGCAGCATCCGGCTGCGCTCATCGTGCTGACCGACAACAGCCTGCAGGGGCTGGCGGACGCCATCGTCGCGCGCGCCATGGCGCAAAAGCTGCCTATCTTCGGCAGCTTTACGTTGGCGTTTATGCAGGCAGGCGCCCTGATCAACTATGGCCGCGTTCAAACGGAAGCGCTCCAGGCCACCGCCCGATTGTTGAAGAAAATCCTGGGCGGCGCCGCTCCTGCGGATATTCCCGTCGAGCAGCCGAACCGATACAGCTTGGCAATCAACCTCAAGACGGCCAAGGTGCTCGGCATCAAAATCCCGCCCACGCTGCTGGCGCGGGCCGACGAGGTGATCGAATGAGACGACGTGATTTCGTCGCGGCCCTTGGAGGTGCGGCAACGTCGGTTTGGCCGGGCAATGCCTGCGCTCAGACGCTGTCGGGCAAGGTCTTTCGCGTCGGATTTCTCGGCCTGCCCGCCGCCGACAGTCTGCCCAAGCGCACCGAGGCGTTTCGCGCCGGCATGCGCGATCTCGGTTATCAGGAGGGACACAACGTCATCATCGAGTACCGCTGGGCCGATAACAATTATGACCGGCTGCCGGCGCTGGTCACCGAGCTGATCGGTCTCAACGTCGATGTGATCGTCACCCATGGCACGCCGGGCGTCATGGCCGCCAAGCAGGCCACCTCGACGATTCCGATCGTGGTCGCCGTGGTCGGCGATGCGGTGGCGTCGGGACTGGTGGCGAGCCTGGCGCGGCCGGGCGGAAACGTCACCGGGTTGACGTTTTTCCAGCCGGAGCTGAATGCGAAACGGCTCGAGCTGCTCAAGGAAACGGTGCCCGACCTGATGGACGTCGGCGTGCTGCTCAATTCAGCCAACCAGATGAACGAACCGGTGTTGCCGCAGGTCGCCCAGGTGGCGCAGTCCCTGAAGCTGGTGCTGCATCAATTCGACGTCCGCGAACCCGGCGATTTCGAAGCCGCGTTCGCGGCCATGACGGCCAAACGTGTTCGCGCGCTGGTGGTGTTCGACGATGCGATGCTGATCGGCAAGGCCAGTGAGGTGGCTGCGCTGGCGTTGAGGCATCGGCTTTATTCCTGCGGGTTTTTGGATTTCGCGCCGGCCGGCGGCCTGCTCGCCTATGGCGTGGACTTTCCCGACATGTTCCGCCGCGCCGCCAACTATGTGGACAAGATTCTGAAGGGCACCAAGGCGGCCGACTTGCCGGTCGAGCAGGCGACAAAATTCTCGACCATTTTGAATCTCGCCACCGCCAAGGCGCTTGGCCTGGAGGTGCCGTCCTCGGTGCTGCTACGCGCCGACGAGGTGATCGAATAGAGCGAGCAGGCGGTGAAGCGTGCGGTCTTGATTGGTGGGCGCGCTTCGCTTGGCCCACCCTGCGATCTCTATGCGTCCCTGCGAGTTGCGCGAAAGCCGTTGAACAGCGTCTCTCAAAGCGACGGCCGCGGCGTATGGGTCCCCGCGTTCGCGGGGACGACGTTAGGGATTCCGCGAGCGCCGGGCTCTAAATCCCCAGGTACGCCGCCTGCACCTGCTTGTTGTCGGCGAGTTCGGCGCTGGTGCCGTGCATGATCACGTTGCCGCTTTCCAGTACATAGGCTCGCTGCACGAGTGAGAGCGCGCGGCTGACGTTTTGCTCGACCAGCAGGATCGCGGTGCCCATCTTGTGGATTTCGCCGATCTTCTCGAAGGTGACGTCGGTCATCACCGGCGCAAGGCCCAGCGAAGGCTCATCGAGCATCAGGAGTTTTGGCTTGAGCATCAGGCCGCGGCCGACCGCCAGCATCTGCTGCTCGCCGCCGCTCATGGTGCCGGCAAGCTGTTTCCTGCGCTCGGCGAGCCGCGGAAAGATGCTGTAGACCAGCTCCAGCGTGCGGCTGCGCTCCGCCTTGGCCTTCGGCACGAAAGCGCCGATCTCGAGATTTTCCTGCACCGTCATTTCGGGAAACACCTGGCGGCCCTCCGGCACATGTGCAATGCCGAGTTCGGGAATGCGATGCGGCGGCAGTGAGGCGAGATTGGTGCCCGCGAAGGTGATGCTGCCGGCCCTGAGTTTGACGAGGCCCGAGATCACGCGCAGCGTGGTGCTCTTGCCGGCGCCGTTGGCGCCCAACAGGCCCACGGCTTCGCCTTCGCCGATCTCGACCGATACCCCGGCGATCGCCGGCACCGAGCCGTAACTGGCGCTGACGCCTTGCAGTTTGAGCACTAGACCTCTCCCGCCGAAGGTGGGTGCACATAGGAGCCGAGATAGGCGCGGATCACTTCGGGATTTTCCACGATCTCCTTAGGCGATCCTTCCGCGATCTTCTGGCCGTGATCGAGCACCACGATGTGACGGGCCACCGCCATGATGGCGCGCATCACATGCTCGACGATGACGATGGTGAGCCCGCGTGCGGAGAGCTTTTCGACCAGCGCCACCGCCTGATCGATCTCGGCGGGATTGAGCCCCGCCATGACTTCGTCGAGCAGCAGCAGCCTGGGCTCCGTCGCCAGCGCCCGCGCCATCTCCAGCCGGCGCTGGTCGATGGTAGTCAGGTCCTTGGCCGCGGTCATTTCCCTGGCGGAAAGCCCGACGAACTCGATCGCCTCGCGGGCTTTGTCGCGCGCCACCGCGATATGCCGGTCGCGCAGGAATGCGCCGGTCATGACATTGTCGAGCACCGTCATGGCGCCGAACGGCTTTGCCACCTGGAAGGTGCGGGCGAGACCCAGCGCGCAGATGTCATGCGGCTTCAGGCCGACGATCTCGCGGCCGAACGCCGAAACCGAACCTGAATCCGGCCGATGAAAGCCGGTGATGAGATGAAAACTGGTGGTCTTGCCGGCGCCGTTCGGCCCGATCAAGGCGACGGTTTCGTTTTCCTTCACCGTAAAACTGACGTCCTGCACGGCGCGCAATCCGCCGAAGCGCTTGCTGAGACCACGTATGACGAGCGCGTCTGCCATGATCTTACGCCCGCGCCGGTTTGCCGGTGTAGCGCTGCCAGGCCTCGACCATCATGCCCATCAGCCCGGTCGGCCGCCACAGGATCACCGCCATCAGGATCAGGCTGTACACGGTGAGTTGCACGCCGCCGATCGAACTGCCGAGCCAGCTCTGCAACAGGGTCGACGTCGTTTCCAGCAGCACGGTGCCGATCACCGGACCCCACAAGGTGCCAATGCCGCCGACGATCGAAACCAGCGCGGCTTCAATGGAGATACTGAAGGAAAACGCGGTCGCGGGATCGATGAAGTAGATGTACTGGGTGTAGAAGGTGCCGGCGAGCGCGGTCAGGAACGAAGAGATCAGGTAGATGTCGCGCTTGATTTTTGGCGCGTTGACGCCGATCGCTTCGGCGGCGTCTTCGTCCTCGCCGATGGCGACGAGGTAATAGCCCACCCATGAGCGCTCGATCAGCCAGGTGACCCCGAGCCCGACCGCGAGCAGGCCGAGCACGACGTAGTAATAGGAGGCCTTGGTCTCGAACTGCATCATCAGCGGCGCACTGCCGAGATTCGGGATGGTGGTGCCCTCCGCGCCCCAGGCCAGGTCGCGAAATTTCAGGAAGATCAGCATCAGGGCTTGCGCCGTGGCGATGGTGGCAATCGTGAAGTAGGGGCCGCGCAGACGAAAGCACAGCCAGCCGATCGGCAGGCTCGCCAGCATCGCCACCACGCCGCCGGCGATCATGCCGATCCACGGCGAGATGCCGAAATCGATCTGCAGGATGGTCGAGGTGTAGGCGCCGAGGCCGAAATAGGCGGCATGCCCAAGCGAAAGCTGTTTTGCGTAGCCGCCCATCAGATTCCAGGCGACGCCGATGAAGGAGAACAAGAGGATGCGGATGAAGATGTCGACCGCGAACGAGCTCTTCACCACCTGCGGCAGGGCGATCAGCACCGCGATGCCGATCGCGAGCAGGACGAGATTGCGCGTGTGCGGCTTCATCGCGCCTTTCCTCCGAGTCCGGTCGGTTTGAAGGCGAGCGTCAACAGCAGCAGCGCGAACACCACGATCAATCCGGAGTCGGCGCCGACATATTGAATGCCGAGCGACTCGGCGACGCCCATCAACAGGCTGGCGACCAGCGCGCCGATCACGTTGCCGAGGGTGCCCATGACGACAGCGACAAAGGCCATCAGCACGAACACCTGGCCGACGAAAGGATAGGCCGAATAGAACGGCATCAACAGCGAGCCGGCGGCGCCCGCCAGCGCCAGCGCGATGCCGAGCGCAACGCAGAACACCCGGTCGGGGTTGATGCCCATCAGCATCGCGACATCGCGGTTCTGCGCCGCGGCGCGCATCGCCTTGCCGAGGTCGGTAGTGTGCAGGAATACCCAGAGCCCGCCGCTCAGCAGCATCGCGACGACAAAGGCGATCAGTTTTGCCACGGGAATGTAAAGCCCGCCGAGATGAAAGGCTTCGTCGGAATAGGAGGTGTGAACGGTGCGGTAATTCGCGCTGAACAGCATCAGCGCGAGATTCAATAACAGCAGCGATAGCGCAAAGGTGAGAAAAATCTGCGGCATGTCGTTGGGGCCGAGCACCCGGCGGATCAGGAAATGCTGGATCAGGACGCCGATAACGAACAGCACCGGCATCGATACCAACAGCGAGAGCAGGGGGTCGATGCCGAACTGGTTGGCGAGAAAGAAGGAGATGTACATGCCGATCATCACGAATTCGCCCTGGGCGAAATTGACGATCTTGACCACGCCGAAGATCAGCGTGACGCCGATGCTGACGAGCGCGTAGATGCCGCCGATGAGCAGGCCGTTGATGACGGCCTGGGCCACTGTCTCCCACATCTGGCTCGACCGGCGCTTAGATTTTCAAGAGCGGCTTGCGGGCGTCTTCCTTCGGAAACACGCTGGCGAGGTCGCCATTCTGCCACTGCACGCCGACCGGGTGACCGTAGATGTTCTTGCCGTCGGGACCGAATTTCACCTTGCCGCCCGGCGCCATGGCAGCAAAGCCCGAGGAGACATCGAGCGCCGCGAGCGCTTCGCGCACCTTCTGCGGATCGGGCGAAGCCGCCCGCTCCAGCGCGTCGACCAGCATGAAGGTCTGGGCGACCAGGCCGCCCGCATATTCGAACAGGAATTCGCCGGTGCGCTTCTTGTATTCGGCGTTCACCTTCTCGCAATCGGCGTTCATGTCGTGATTCCAGTGCGCCACGCCCTGCAGACCTTCGGCGAGCTTGCCGACGTTCTTGTAAAAATCGGGAATGACAAAGCCGCCGGAGCCGCCGTTGATCGCGATGTTGAGGCCGACCTGTTTGATGGTGCGCACGATCAGGATCAGGTCGTTCAGATAGGAGACCGAGAACAGCGCATTGGCGCCGGACGCCTTGACCTTGTTGATCAGCGGGCTCGCGTCGGTGAAGCCGGCCGAATAAGGCTCGAACATCACGAGTTCGACGCCCTCGGCGGGCGCCAGTTCCTTCAGTCCATTCGAGGTCGAGGTGCCGAACGCGGTATTCTCGAAGATCACCGCGACCTTCGGCTTGTCGCTGACGAGTTTCGACATCCGCAACTGCGCCTGCGCGAACTGCGAGGCGCGGGCGAACGGCGTGAAGGTATAGGTGCGGCCCTTGTTGAGCTGGTCCGAGCTCGAGCCGGTAATCAGCGGCACCTTGGCGCGTTCGGCGACTTCGCTGGCGATCAGGGTCAGCGCGCTGGCGTAGCAGCCATGGATCGCCGACAATTTGTTGCCGGTGATGAGGCGATCGGTCTCCGTGCGCGTCACCGTGGTGTCGCTCTGTACGTCGGAGATGATGAGGTTGAGCTTGGCGCCGCCGAGCGATTTGATGCCGCCCGCGTCGTTGACCATCTCGACCGCGAGCTTGGCGGCGGCGGCGCAGCCCACCCCGATCTGCGCCATGCTTCCGGTGGTGGGATACAGCGCGCCGATATTGATGGGATCGGCGGCCCAGCCGCGCAGCGGTACCGCGCCGAAGGCGCCCGCGGCGAGAATGCCGCCGGTCTTGAGGAGGAATTCGCGGCGGCCCTGCCGCTTCGACAGGGACCGATCGAGGCCAGTCTTCCGATCCGTGCCGTCCTTGCCGACAGAATTCTTGCGGTCTCTCTTCATGACGTTTCCTCCTGCGCGATCACGGTTCAGGCTGTTGTCCGCCTGCTCTTTCGGACGGTAGCTCCATTCAATATTGTTTACAATACAGTTATCGATATTATTTTCACAATTGAAAACTTCAGCGGGCTTGTTATACTTTTGGTTGCCCAACGCGGCGGGCGCGTCTTCCAAATCGGGAAAATGATGGCCGGAAAACCACCCAAGCTCGCGGCAGCCCGCACGGCCAAGGCCCGTCAGGTACCGGCGCCGGCGCGAGAACCGGCCGCCGTCATCATCGCCAAGCGCATCGAGGAGGACATAGTCCTCGGGCGGCGTCAACCGAGGGAGCGGCTGGTCGAGCAGGATCTATGCGACCTGTTCCAGACCCATCGCGGCGATGTCCGGCTGGCCTTGTTCGAACTCGAAAAAAGCGGCCTGGTGGAGCGCATCCCCAATCGCGGCGCGATGGTTCGGGGCTTGACGCCGCTGGAGGTCAAGGAGATCTACGCGGTCCGCGAAGAGCTCGAAGTGATGGCGGTCCGCATCATCCCGTTTCCCGTTGCGCCCGACGATATCGAGCGGCTGGAGGACCTGCAGCGGCAGCACACCGCGGCCGTTGCCGCGGGCGACTTGCTCACGGTATTTTACAGCAACCTCAGTTTTCACCGGGTGCTATATGGCCTGTGCGGCAATGCCTGCCTGATCGAAACCATCGATCTGTTGGCGCAGAAGGTTTACGGCATCCGATCCTACGCCAGCGCCTTTCCGGAATCGCTCGACCGCGCCCGCCGCGACCACCTCGACATGATCAAGGCGCTGCGCGGCTCGCGCCGGGACGACCTGGTGGCGCTGACGCGGCGCCATCTGAAGCCTTCGCCGGAAGCCTACATCAAGGACTACGAGCGGCGCTTCGGCAAAGCCGATCTGGCCGCGGCGCATTAAGCGGCGGCGCGCTATTCGGCGCTGCTCACGAGCTTGATCCGCGGCTCGGCTGCCTCCATCAGGCTGCGGTAGGCGGAAAGATAATCGAGCGCCATCCTTCGCGCGGTGAAGCGCGCCTCGAAGCGCTTCCGAATCGTGGGTCTGCTCAAGGTGGCAAGGTGGTCGACCGCGGCGACCGCGCCGATCTCGTCCTCGACGACAAAGCCGGTCAGCCCTTCCTCGACGATCTCCGCGACCGAGCCGCGGTTATAGGCGATCACCGGCGTGCCGCAGGCCATCGCCTCGATCATCACCAGGCCAAACGGTTCCGGCCAGTCGATCGGGACCAGCAATCCGATCGCGCCGCTCAAAAATTCCGATTTCTCTGCGTCGCCGATCTCGCCGATATAGTCGACCAGCGGATTCTGCTCGATCAGCGGGCGGATGAGTTCGTCGTAATAATCCTTGTCGGCGCGGTCGACCTTGGCCGCGATCTTGAGCGGAATGCCGCATTTGGTCGCAATCCTGATCGCGCGGTCCACGCCCTTTTCCGGCGCGATCCGGCCGAGCACCGCGAGATAACTTGGCCGCGACGGTTGCGGCATCAACAATTTCTCCGGCAAACCATGGTGGATGGTGCGCAGCCAATTGGCTTGCGGAACCGGGCGCCGCTGGGCGTTCGAAATCGAAATTACCGGAATCGATGAAAATGTCGTGAACACCGGCTGGTGCTCGGGCAGGTCCAGCCGGCCGTGCAGGGTGGTCAGAAAGGGTGTCGGCTGCCGCGAGAACAGCGAGAACGGATAATAGTCGAGATGAAAATGCAGAAAGTCGAACTCTTCATCGTCGCATTTCTGCCGCACGCGCTCCAGCATCACCATGTGCAGCGCGTTGGCGTCGCGGACCGATCCGTCGAGACGAAGGGCTTTCGGCCATGTCGCGTCGAGCTTCGCTGAGGTCCGGGAATCGCCGCTGGCGAACAGCGTAACATCGTTTCCCAGTGCTACCAGTTCCTCGGTCAGCCAGTGTACCACCCGCTCGGTTCCGCCATAAAGTCGGGGGGGAACAGCCTCCGTCAGCGGGGCCACCTGCGCGATGCGCATCTCACCGTCTCCTTGTGCTCATGGAATGATTAACAGCCCCGCTTGGCGTCGGCACCGGCATGCCGCAGAGGGAACGTTTTCGCATTTGCGAAGTTCCCCGATGATGCGCACTTCTTCCACATCGCGGTCTTGCGGACGCTACCGCGCCTGATCAGCTTTTCGTCATCCCCTCATGCCGCCGGATTGTCGCGCGGTCATGGCGGCGCGACGGGACAGGTGTCCGCGGCATTCGATCGAAAAAGGTGCGTTCGGTCAGGATTTCGCTCTCATCCAAAGGGTTTCGCTGCCACATGGACAATCTTTCAGGATACGCCTATCGCCCGCTTGCATTCGTTCTGCGCTACCTGCGCAAGCGGCTGACGCCGCACGTCGTCATCTTCGTATCGGTGGTTGCGGCGGTTGCCTGTTCGGTAGGCACGCAATATGGCGTCAAGCATCTGGTCGACGGGTTGTCGGCAGGGCCAGCCCACGCAGGGCGCGTATGGCTGGCATTCGTTCTTCTCATGTCGCTGATAGCGGCCGATAACTTCCTGTGGCGGATTGCAAGCTGGACCGCGAGCTTCACATTTGTGGGGGTGACCGGGGATTTGCGCCGCGACGTCTTTCGGCATCTCACCGGCCATGCACCGAGCTATTTTTCCGACCGGCTGCCGGGAATGCTGACCAGCCGCATTACCGCTACCTCGAACGCGGTCTTTACGGTGGAGAACATGTTCGTCTGGAACGTGTTGCCGCCCTGCATGGCCACGATCATGGCGATCGTGCTGATTGGAACCGTGAGCCTGCCGATGGCGGCGGGCCTCATCGCCGTCGCAGGCGTCATGGTGTTTGCGATGTTTCACCTGGCGGCGGCGGGCAAGCCGCTGCATGACGATTTCGCCGACAAGGCCGCCGCCGTCGACGGCGAAATGGTCGACGTCATCAACAATATGCCGCTGGTGCGGGCCTTCTGCGCCTTGAGTTTCGAGCACGACCGTTTTGACGCAACCGTCAACCGGGAACTGACGGCGCGCGGCCGCAGCCTTCGCTATCTCGAAAAGCTGCGGATCATGCACGCCGGAATCACGGTGGCGCTGACGATCGCGCTACTTGCCTGGGCGATCGTGCTTTGGCAGCAGGGCGGCGCGACCACCGGCGACGTGGTGCTGGTCTGCACGCTCGGACTCTCCATTCTGAGCGCCACGCGCGATCTCGCGGTGGCGCTGGTCGATGTCACCCAGCATGTCGCCCGCCTGACCGAGGCAATCGCAACCCTGTTGCTGCCGCACGAACTGCGCGACCACCCCGAAGCCGGACCGCTGGTCAAGAGCGGCGCGGCCATCGCCTTCAACAACATCTCGTTCCGCTATCCCGGCGGCATTCAGGTGTTCGACAAATTCAGTCTTCGCCTTCAACCCGGGCAGAGGGTCGGGCTGGTGGGACAATCCGGCGGCGGCAAATCCAGCCTGTTCGTGCTGCTGCAGCGATTCTACGACGTCCAGCAGGGCAATATCACGATCGACGGCCAAAACATCGCGAGGGTCACTCAGCAGAGCCTGCGTCAGGCGATCTCGGTGGTGCCGCAGGACATCTCGCTGTTCCATCGCTCGATCCTGGAGAATATCCGCTACGGCCGCCCCAACGCCACCGATGACGAGGTGCTGCGCGCGGCGATCGCGGCGCGCTGCGATTTCGTCGAAACCCTTCCCGAGGGCCTCGACACCATGGTTGGCGACCGCGGCGTCAAGCTGTCGGGCGGCCAAAGGCAGCGCATCGCCATTGCGCGCGCGTTCCTCAAGGACGCGCCGATCCTGCTGCTGGATGAAGCCACCGCCGCGCTCGACAGCGAATCCGAGGAAGCGATCCGCGAGGCGCTCGCCCGCCTGATGCGCGGGCGCACGGTGGTTGCAATCGCCCACCGGCTGGCGACGCTGCGCCATTTCGACCGCGTGGTGATGCTGAAGGCGGGCCGGATCATCGAAGATGGTCCGCCGGATCGCCTGATGCAGGGCCAGGGCCCATACCGCCAACTGGTAACGCAGGAAATGAGCCGGCTCGCCAAGCACGCCGCCTGATCCAGTGCTGGCAATTGAGTTAGAGTTGCGTTTAACGTTGGGCGCCCGGGGGCACCGATCGAGAGCATATGGCAGCCGAAGTCGCTACCCAAATCATCACGGCGCGGACCGTCGAACCGGTAGCGGAATCGCCGTTCTATATCCCGATGACCGGACCCGCGGCGCGGCCGCGGCGCTCGCTCAAGCACGACGACACCTTCATCGTGCTCGACAGCCATGGCGATATCGGTGCGTCCGCCGGCGGCCCGGACGGTCTGTTCAACGCCGACACCCGCTATCTCGCGCGGCTTGAGCTCGTGCTGGACGAGGTGCAGCCGCTCTTGCTCGGCTCCAACCTGCGCGATGACAATTCCGCATTGACCGTCGATCTCACCAATCCCGACATCTATCGTCAGGGCCGGATCGTGCTGCAGAAGGACATGCTGCACATCGTGCGCACCATCTTCCTGTGGCGCGGAACCGCCTATCAGCGGATCGGCGTGCAGAACCATGGCGACCGGCCGGCGAGCTTCGATCTGACGCTGCTGTTCGACAATGATTTCGCCGATCTGTTCGAGGTCCGTGGCGAAAAGCGCCCGCGCCGGGGCATCGGCTCCAGCAGGCTGCTCGGTCCGGCGGACGTTTCGTTCGAATACCAGGGGCTCGACGGCAAATCGCGGGGCACGGCGCTGCATTTCGACCCCACGCCGACCCGGCTTTCCGTGAGTGCAGCGACCTATCACCTCGATCTG
>DATNMT010000065.1:0-8243 GCA_035602495.1 Bradyrhizobium sp. | reverse complement strand
AAAATCGCGGCAACGACGCTGGGCGAGACCGGCGGCGACACCGTCACGATGACGCTGAATTGGGGCTATCTGGACGGGACCGCGCTGTTCCTCGTCGCGCTGGTTCTGCTCGTCATTGCCCAGATCATCGCGAAGAAGTTTCACCCGTTTTTGTATTGGGCGACCATCATCGCCTCCACCACGTTCGGCACCACCATGGCGGATTTCGCCGACCGCTCGCTGGGGATCGGCTATACCGGCGGCTCGCTGCTGCTGTTGTTCTGCCTGCTGGCCACGCTCGGTCTCTGGTACGCGTCGCTGGGGTCGATCTCGGTCAACAGCGTCAGCACACCGAAGGTCGAAATGTTCTACTGGGCCGCCATCACCTTTTCCCAGACATTGGGGACCGCGCTCGGCGACTGGATGGCCGATTCCACCGGGCTTGGTTACGAAGGCGGCGCGCTGATATTCGGCGCGGCGTTGGCGGTCGTCGCAGCGCTTTACTACCGGACCTCCGTATCGCGGGTAACGCTGTTCTGGGCGGCCTTCATTCTGACCCGGCCGCTGGGCGCTACCGTCGGCGATTTCCTCGACAAGCCGGTCCAAAACGGCGGCCTTGCCTTGAGCCGGCCGCTGGCCTCGGCGGTGCTCGCGATTTTCATCGTGGGGTGCCTGCTGATTCTGCCGCAACGGGCGGGCCGCCATCCGGGCGAGCCTGGAATGGTACGCAGATAGTGCCCTTCTTTGATAAAATTTCGGTAACCCTTCTTTGATAAAATTTTCGGCAAATCGAGCGGCTAGCCTCAAGCCTCGATGAGGGAGCCTCGCCTAGAATGACGGCGTTGCGCGGGTTCGGCGGTCCGACCGCCGCCGGAACGATTGACTCAAACGCCTGGATCCTGGTTCCCTGGTTTGGAGGAAGTCTCATGTATTTCGCGGCCGCAGTGCTTCTTGTGCTGTCAGGTCTGTTCTACGCCGCCGGTCAGCATCAGATCGGCAGCCTCGGCGTCGACATGTGCCGGTACGGCAGCACGTTCTGTGATAATCCGGTCTATGTATTGACCGGCGCCGGTCTCGCGGCGATTTGGGGCAAGTTCGTCAGCATCCGCTAGCCTCACACCTTGAAAAGCTTGACGTAGCGCGCCTTGATGTCCTCGCTCTGCGCCAGCACCGCGGCGGGATCGGACTTGAGCAGTTTCAGCGCCGACAGCGGCGGGTGTCCGGGCTTTTCCCTGATTTGCGCAAGGAACGAGCGAAGCGCATATTCGTCGACCAGCAACTGCTGCAATTCCGCGCTGAAAAAGCATTGATCGATTGCAGGATAGCAGCCTGACGGTGTGGTTGTCCCTCCTCTTATGGAACGTCCGCACCCCCATCAGTTCGGCCTCGCAAGGAAGCCAACAGGGCTTTTTCCGCCTGGCTCGCATACCGCTCCTTATGCCGCATGACGAAAAACGGACGCTTCGCCAGATCGATCTTGACGCGATGAAGTGTGCCCGCAGCCAGCGACTGCGCTACCACCAGATCCGAAAGCGCGGTGGCGCAGTCACCGGCTTCCACCGCAGCGCGTACTGCTTCGTTTGAAGGCAACTCAAGCCGGATGTCGAGATCGGAGAACTTGACGTCAAATTTTCTCAGCGCGGCCTCGAACATCGACCTGGTGCCCGAGCCCGGCTCCCGCAAAATCCAGCATGTCCTGGTCAGAAACTTTGGCGTGATGCGAGCCTGGCCGGCCCACGGATGGTTCGGCCCGACCACGAGAGCCAGCGAATCGCCTTCCATTTTCCGGATCGCCAGCACGGGGTCGTCCACCTCGCCCTCAACGAAACCGAGGTCCGCATTGCCCCGGTTGACGGCCTGGGCAACCTGCTCGGTGTTTGCAATCGTCACATGCAGATCGATACCGGGATAGGCCTTCCGGAATGTCTCGAGGCGTGGCGGCAGCCAATAGTTAGCAACGGTCTGACTGGCTGCCAGGTTCAGCGAGCCGCGCTTGAGACCGGCCAGATCATGCAGAACCTGCGCGGCAGCCTTGGCGCGCGCCATGACCTCGCGTGCCTCATTGAGGAAATCGCGGCCGGTCTGGGTCAACACAATGCCGCGGCCGACACGGTCAAACAGCTTGATCCCGTAACGCGCTTCGAGCGCCGCGATCGCGGCGCTCGTTGCTGATTGCGTCAAGTTCAGCTCGGTTGCGGCCCGCGTCACGTGCTGCTTTTCCGCCACCGCGATGAAGATGCGAAGCTGCTCCAGGGTCATAGCGTGTCACCCCATCCATTTGATCAGCGTGAGGCTGAAGGTCGCGATGAACAGGAAGGCCAGCGCACCGAGCAGCGCGGGCCGGAAGCCCTTGGCCATCAGCTTAGCGAAATTTGTCTCCAGGCCCATCGCGGCCAATGCAATCGAAAGCAGGAATGTCGTTCCGGCAGCAATCCACGCCTTGGCATCGGCCGGGATCGTAACCAAACTGTTGACGCCCACAAGCGCCACGAATCCGAGCACGAACCACGGCACTGGCGGGCGAGCCGCCGTGCCCGCGACCGGCAGGCCGTCTTTGGTGGCGCGGGCACCCATCAAGCCGATCGCGATGACCATCGGCGCCAGCAGCATGACGCGCGACAACTTGGCGATCGTTCCAAACTCTCCGGCTTTTTGCCCGTCCTGGAAGGCCGCGGCGACAACCTGCGCAATCTCGTGGATCGATGCACCCGACCAAAGTCCGAACGCATGCGGGTCGAGATGCAGAAGGCCCGGGAGCAGCGGATAGGCGAACATCGCGATCGATCCGAATACTGTCACGCACGCCACCGCATAGGCAACGTCCTCGTCATGGGCATCGGTAACGGTGTTTGTGGCGATGACCGCCGAAGCGCCGCAGATCGAGGTCCCGGCCGCGATAAGCTGCGCGAGCTTGGGTTCGACCCCCAGCCGGTTTCCTATCCATACGGTGAAGGCGAAGGTGGCAAGCAATGTCATTGCAATGATGCCGAGGCCCCGGCCGCCGATTTCGATGACCTGGTTCGCGGTCAATTGAAGCCCAAGCAGGATGATGGCGCCGCGAAGCAGCCAGCGCAGGCTGAATTTTACGCCGGCCTTCGCCCAGGCCGCCGTACCGACGACGTTGTGGAACGCCATCCCGATGACGATCGACAGAATCATCGGGCTGAACGTCGTCATCCCCGGCAACAGCCGGACGGCGAACGCGGCTCCCGCGACGATCGAATTCAGCAGCAGACCCGGAAGAATTTCCCGGACGTGCCGGTCGTACCGGCGTTTCGTGATGGTGGGGCGGGCGTCGCCGTTGTTGTTCGACGGCCCGGCAAGTTCGGTGTTTAAGACGAACGTCATGAGTTGGCTCCATCGGCTGTCCAACTCAATATCGCGAGGGCCAATCAATCTATCCAACAGATAATTATTGTCGAATTAATCGATTATATAGCTTGATAAGCTGGGCGACAATCCACCTGCCTTCGAGCGCGGCAGGGGATCAAAGGCGCGCTTGCGCCGTGCCCAACGAAATACGCGCTCGAACTTGAAGGGTTGTCCTCCAATTCGGACGAACCGAATGTGGCGGAACGGCCGTGGTGAACGGGGGCCGCGTTTGGCAGCCCCCGCATTTTCACTCGGCCTGCATGTGCCGGCTCCGCATTTTCTTCAGCAGGGTAATCGCCAGCAGCGCGGTCACGGCATCGAGTATCGCGACGATGATGAACACCGAGGTCCAACTGCCCGTCGTTTGCTTGAGGAACGCCGCGGCCGGCCCGCCCAGGATTGAACCTACGCCTTGCGCGACATAGAGAAACCCGTAATTCGTCGCAGCATATTTCGGCCCGAAAGTGTCGGTCAGGGTCGACGGGAAGAGCGAGAAGATTTCGCCCCAGCCAAAGAACACCAGGCCGGTCAGCACCACGAACAAGGCAGGCCGGTCAATAAAGGCGAACAAGACGAGGATGGCGGCGCATTCCAGCGAAAAGGCCAATGCCATCGTCAACTCGCGGCCAATCTGGTCGGAGACCCAGCCGAAGAAAGGCCGTGTCAGCCCATTGGTGAATCGCGAGAGCGTCAGGGAAAGCGGCAGCGCCGCCATGCCGAACACCAGCACCTGCGCTACCTTGTATTCGTTGGCGAAGGGACCGACATTGGACACGACCATAAGTCCGCTGGTCGACATCATGCTCATCATGATGAACAGCAGCCAGAAGGTTGGAGTTTTCAGCATCTCCGCGGGTGAATAACTACGCTTCGCTTGCATGGTGGTCGCAGAAGCCGGTGAGTAGCCCTCCGGCCGCCAGCCCTCCGGCGGAACGCGCAACCATTGCGCGGCAATGAGACCGATGACGCCTTGAATAATGCCCCACACAACGAGCGTGTGAGCATAGCCGTCGCTCTTGATCATGCTGTCGATGGGAAAGCTGGTGAAGATCGCGCCGAATCCGTAGCCCGCGGCGGCAAGGCCCGTCGCCAGTCCCCGGCGGTCGGGAAACCAGCGCACCATCAGGCCGATAATCCCGACATAGATAATGCCGGTCCCGAATCCGCAGATCACCCCGTAGGTGAAGTACAGGGCCCAGAGGTCGTTGACGTAACTGGATAACACCCATCCACCGCCCGACATCAGCGCACCGACTGAAATCAGGAGCCGAGGGCCGAAACGATCGACCAGATAGGCCTGCAGCGGCGAGCACCAGGTCTGCAGAATAATCAGCAGCGAGAACGTCCACTGCAATTCGGCGAGCGTCGTTCCGAGCTTCTGGTTGAGCGGCCCGGTGAACAAGGTCCAGACATATTGCGGCGACGAGATCGCCATCATGGCGATCAAGCCGAGAACGAGCTGGCACCAGCGGTTCCAATACCACGCGATCGGTATCGTTGGATTCATGACTGTCACGTAACCCCCCAAATTTCCGGTCGGGTCCAGCCCCAACGGGATCAAGGTCATTATTGGTCTGCTTGAGGGGGACCGCAATGCCATAAAAGCATCCGGTAGAGATAGCTTTGGATAGTTGCCGGCGCACCGCTCTGGCATTCTGACCGCGAAATTCCATCTTGACGCTCAAGGTGACCAACATGCCCCGAACCGACGTTCTGATCATCGGTGCTGGCCCGACGGGGCTGGTGCTGGCGCTTTGGCTGACCAAACTCGGCGTCAAGGTACGCATCATCGACAGGACCGCGGAACCCGGCACCACCTCTCGCGCGCTCGCCGTACAGGCGCGCACGCTCGAACTCTATCGGCAGCTTGATCTCACGGACGCCGTGATCGCGAAGGGCCACCACGTACCCGCCGTCAATCTTTGGGTGAAGGGCGAGGCCGCGGCGCGCATTTCGTTCGCGAACGTCGGTGAGAGCCTGACGCCCTACCCGTTCCTGCACATCTTCCCGCAGGATCAGCACGAGCGGCTGTTGATCGAGCGGCTGGAAGCGTTTGGCGTGACGGTCGAGCGGCGTACCGAACTGATCCATTTCGCCGGGCAGGAAACTGGTGTCACGGCCCGCCTGCGCGGTCCGGACGGACAGGAGTTTGACCGCGCGGCCGATTATATCGCCGGCTGTGACGGCGCCCGCTCAACGGTGCGCGAGGCGATCGGCACCGGCTTTCCCGGCGGCACCTATCGGCAGGTCTTCTACGTCGCCGACGTCGATGCCGCCGGCCCGGCCATCAACGGCGAGCTGCACGTCGATCTCGACGAGGCCGATTTCCTCGGCGTGTTTCCGCTGGCCGGCCCCGGAAAGGCGCGCCTGATCGGCACGGTACGCGACGCGCGCGCCGACCGCGCCGATACCCTCACCTTTGGCGACGTCAGCGACCGGGCGATCACCCACCTCAAGGTCGAGGTGAAGAAGGTCAACTGGTTCTCGACCTATCACGTGCATCATCGGGTGACCGCGCATTTCCGAAAAGGGCGCGCCTTCCTGCTCGGCGATGCCGCGCACATCCATAGTCCTGCCGGCGGACAAGGCATGAATACGGGGATCGGCGACGCCATAAATCTCGCCTGGAAACTGGCCGCCGTGGTGGCCGGCCGCGCGCAGGACAGGCTGCTCGACAGCTATGAGGCCGAGCGAATTGGATTTGCGCGGCGGCTGGTCGCGACCACCGATCGCGTCTTCAGTTTCGCCACTGCTGAGGGGAAGATCGCCGAAATCATGCGCACCCGCGTCGCGCCGGTGCTGATCCCCAAGATCACGGCATTCGATGCGGTTCGCGAATTCATGTTCCGGACGGCCTCCCAGATCATGCTGAATTATCGTGGCGGCCCGCTGAGCCGTGGCGCGGCCGGGCATGTGCAGGGCGGCGATCGCCTGCCCTGGGTGCGGATCGATGGCGCGGACAATTTTGCGCCGCTCGCCAGCATCGATTGGCAGGTGCATGTCTACGGTTCGGCCAGCGCCGAACTCGCGTCATGGTGCGCGGCTCACGGCATGGCACTCTGCGTCTTCGGCTGGCGCCCCGAATATGAGAAGGCGGGTCTCGCTCGCGATGCGCTCTATCTGCTCAGGCCCGATAGCTATGTGGCGCTCGCCGACGGCTCTGGCGCGGCGAGCGCGCTCGAACAATATTTTTCGGATCACGCTATCCGGCCGCGGCCAGCAAGCGCGGCGGGATAGCGCGCTTCACTCGCCCGGTTCGATCGCATTGGTCGGGGTCGGCCGGTCGGTGATCTGTTGTCCGAACAGGCTGCCGATCAGTTCGACCGCGGTGCGCGCGGTGCGGCCGCGCTCGTCGAGGAAGGGATTGAGTTCGACAATGTCGGCGGACCGAACCAATCCTGAATCGTGCAGCATCTCCATCACCAGATGCGCCTCGCGATAGGTGGCGCCGCCGGGCACGGTGGTGCCGACGCCGGGCGCCAGGCTGGGATCGAGAAAATCGACGTCGAAACTGACATGCAGCACGCCGCCTCTCGACTTCACCTTGTCGATGACGCGGCGGATCAGGACGCCGACGCCGAATTCATCGATCTGGCGCATGTCGGCGACGCTGACGCGGCGATCGCGCAGCAGATCCTTTTCCAGCTTGTCAATCGAACGCGTGCCGAACAAATCCAGTTGGGCAGGCGCGATCGGTGCCCGCGGCTCTTCGCCCAAAAGGCCGTCGAGCCCGGGCTCGCCGCACAAAAATGCCGCCGCCATCCCGTGCATATTGCCGGACAGCGTGGTGGCGGGGGTGTTGTAGTCGGCATGCGCATCGAGCCAGACCACGAAAAGCTCGCGCCCCCGTTCGCGCCAGTGGCGCGCCATGCCGTTGACCGAGCCCATCGAGAGGCTGTGGTCGCCGCCGAGAAAGATCGGGATCGCGCCGGAACGCGTCAGCTCGTAGGCATGCGCGCTCAATGCCCTCGTCCAGCGCTGAATTTCGCGATAATGACTGGCATTGGCAGGCGGCGCGTCGGCAAGCTCCGCGATCTCGCCGATCGAGAGATCGCCCCGATCCTCCACGTCGAGACCCATGGTCTCGAGCAAGGTGAGTAGACCGGCCGTTCGTAGCGCCGCGGGCCCCATCAGGGTTCCGCGCTGCGACGCCCCGATATCGATCGGCACGCCAAGTATCGCAATTTTCCTTGATAGATCTGATGTTGGGCCGACCACAGCGAATCCCCTCGGGCAGACAAAAGGTATCTGCGACGATTGGCGGGGAAAAGATAGGGCGAAGGTTTGGCGCGCCGGTGAGGCCCAATGCTGCCCGCTTTCGCGGCAATCGGCCGGGCCGCGCGGCGCGGGAACATTATTCCCCGGCTCGCGTTTTCACTGCCAGAGGCCGTCACCCGCCGTTCAACACACGGCGCCTGTCGCGGATAGCCAAAGGTCTAGCGACCCGCTGTTCAAAACTAGCGCTCGCGCGGATAGCCAAAGGTGGCGGCCTTATCGTCCTGCGCGCCAAACTTCGAAGGTACCGGAACCGTGAATTTCGAAACTCAACAGCCGACGCTCCAGCCCGGTCTCGCGGAACGCGCGATCGATACCGCAACCGATGTGTCGCGCACGATAACGGACCTTTCCGAAGGCCTGCAGGCCGCCGTGAACCGATTGAGCCAGGCGGTTGCGACCGCCCGGCAGCCGGGCCACCCGCTCTCGACCCTCAGCGCGATAACCCGGGAAGCGCCGCTCGCAAGCCTGTTTGTCGCATTCCTGTTCGGCATCGCGGTCGCGCGCCGGCGTTAGAGATCGCGGGAATCCTCTAGCGGAAATGTTCGCGCTCGTAGCGATTGGCCTCCGCCGCCGTCATGGCCGGCGCGGACGATTTCTTGAGCGACGCACGGATT
>DATNMT010000052.1:0-5178 GCA_035602495.1 Bradyrhizobium sp. | reverse complement strand
CCGGGAAAGGTCGTTGCGCCTGCGAAGAAGCCCCGGATTGCGCTGCGCTCCATCCGGGCTACGTTCTGCGCTTGCAATGCCGATCTATTCCGCGGCTTCACCCGCCGCAACCGGCCGGAAATTCGCAAAATCCCACTCCCGCCCGGGGGCGGCGTCGAGCAGCTGCCGCGTATAGGCCTGTTGCGGATGGGTCAGGACTTGCGCCGCCGGCCCCTGTTCGACGATGCGGCCATGCTGCATCACAACAACGTCGTCGCAGATTTGCGCGGCGACACGCAGATCATGCGTGATGAACAACAGCGCGATGCCGAGCCGGCTTTGGATTTCGTCGAGCAGTTCCAGCACCTGCGCCTGAACGGAGACGTCGAGCGCGGAGACCGCTTCGTCCGCCACCAGCACGTCGGGATCGAGCGCCAGCGCGCGGGCGATCGCGATGCGCTGGCGCTGGCCGCCGGAGAACTGGTGCGGATAGCGCGAGATGGCATCAAGCGGCAGGTCGACCAGTTCCAACAGCTCGCGCGCTTTCGAAAGCGCTTCCGCGCGCGGCATGCCGTAATTGATCGGGCCTTCGGCGATGGACTCGCCGATGGTGATGCGCGGATTGAGCGAGCGGTAGGGGTCCTGGAAAATGATCTGGATCTTCTTGCGGTGCGGCTGCAGCAACCGGCGCGACAGCTCGGAGATTTCGCGGCCTGCCAGCCGGATGCCGCCGGAGGTCGGATCGATCAGCCGCACGATGCAGCGGGCGACGGTGGATTTGCCGGAGCCGCTTTCACCGACGATGCCGAGCGTACGGCCCTTGCGCAGCGTCAGCGTGACATTTTGCGCCGCCGCCACTTCGCGGGTTTTGCCGAAGAACGAGCGCTCGCGATAGATTTTGCCGAGTTCGTTGGCTTCCAGCACCACCGGCTCGCTGGACTCCGCGCGCGGCCGGCGCGGCACCAGGCTCGGCACCGCCGAGAGCAGGTTGCGGGTGTATTCCATGGTCGGGTGGCGCAGGATGGTGTCGAGCGGTCCGGTCTCGACCAGCCGGCCCTGGCGCATCACCGCGACGCGATCGGCGATCTCGGCGACCACGCCCATGTCATGGGTGATGAACAGCACGGCGGTACCGTGATCCCGCTGCAGGTCGCGGATCAGGGTGAGGATCTGCTTCTGGGTAGTGACGTCGAGCGCCGTGGTCGGCTCGTCCGCGATCAGCAATTTGGGTTCGAGCACCAGCGCCATCGCGATCATGATGCGCTGGCGCTGGCCGCCCGACAGCCGGTGCGGGTAGGAGGCGAAGATGCGCTCCACCTCGGGCAGCCGCACTTGTTCCATCATGGCCAGGATGCGGTGCTTGCGCGCGCGCGCATCGAGATCGGTGTGGACGCGTAGCACCTCGTCGATCTGGCGGCCGACCGGCACCACCGGATTGAGCGCCGTCATCGGTTCCTGAAAGATCATCGCCATGGTGGTGGCGCGCAACTGGCGCAGCCGGCGGTCGCTGGCGGCGAGCAGCTCCTCGCCGACCAGTTTGATGCTTCCGCCTGACGGCGCCAGCGCGCCCTTTTGCAAGAGCCCCATCACGGTCAGCGCTGTCACGGATTTGCCCGACCCGCTTTCGCCGACCAGGCACATCGTCTCGCGTTCGCGGACCTGCAGCGAAATGCCGTCGATGATTTTTTCGCCGCGTGGTTTCTTGCCGAGGCTGACGACGAGGTCGTTGATGTGGAGGATGACGTTGGTCATGCGCAGCTCTCAACCGTCATTCCGGGGCGATGCGAAGCATCGAACCCGGAATCTCGAGATTCCGGGCCTGGTGCTGGCGCACCATCCCGGAATGACGAAGCTGGATTGCGTCGTCGCAAGTGCTCGTCGCAATGACGGGGTGGCAGACTCACTTCCCGCCCTCGCGCTGCTTCAAGCGGGGATCGAGCGCGTCGCGCGCGGCATCTCCGATCAGATTGACGCTGAGGATCGCGATCGACAGCATCAGTCCCGGCCAGAAGATCAGCGACGGTTTTATTTGAAAATAGGCGCGGCCCTCGGCCATGATGTTGCCCCAGCTCGGCGTCTCCGGGCTGATGCCGGCGCCGAGGAACGATAGGATCGCCTCGGTGAGGATGGCATTGGCGCAAACGAAGGTGCCTTGCACGATCAGGGGCGCGATCGTGTTCGGCATCAGATGCCGCCACATGATCTTGGGCAGGCTCGACCCGACCGAGATCGCGCCCTCCACATAGGGCTCCTCGCGCGCCGACAGCACCACCGAGCGCACCAGCCGGGCCACGCGGGGAATTTCCGGGATGGTAATGGCGACCAGAACCGTCATCAGGCTCGCGCCCGACAGCGAGACCACGGCAATTGCCAGCAGGATGGCGGGGATCGCCATCAGCCCGTCCATGATGCGCATCATCACGGCATCGACCCATTTGAAGAAGCCGGAGATCAGGCCGATCACCAGGCCGACGGCGACGCTGACGACCGCGGCGCCGAGGCCGATCAGCAGCGAAATCCGTCCGCCATAAAGGATCCGCGACAGCACGTCGCGGCCGTAACCGTCGGTGCCGAGCAGGAATTGCGCGCTCGCGGGTTTCAGGCGCTGCGCCGGCGCCAGCAGCAACGGATCGTGCGGCGACAACCAGGGCGCCAGCATCGCGGACAGGATCACCAGCGCCAGGCAGACGGTCGCCACCGCGATGATCGGGGTCGCCGTGAGAAATCCGAGCCCCGGCCGGAACGGCGTGGCGATCGGGAGCGACGACGGTTCGGGGAGGGTTTCGACGGCCATCAGTACCTGATCCTCGGATCCAGCAGGGTGTAGGCGACGTCGATCAAAAGATTGACCGTGACATAGATCAGCGAGGTCAGAAGGATCATGGCCTGGATCACCGGATAATCGCGCGCCAGCACGGCATCGACGGTGAGGCGGCCGATGCCCGGCAGGTTGAACACGCTTTCGGTGACGACGACGCCGGAGATCAGCAGCGCGAATCCGGTGCCGATCACCGTGATAACGGGCACCGCGGCATTGCGCAGTGCGTGGCGCAGCAGCACGGCGCTTTCGTTGATGCCCTTGGCGCGCGCGGTGCGCACATAATCCTCGCCCAGTACATCCAGCATCGACGCGCGGGTCATGCGGGCGATCAACGCGACATAGATGAAGGACAGCGTGCAGGTCGGCAGGATGATGCGCTCGAGGAACGGGCCGAAGCCGGCGGTGATGCTCTTGAACCCCTGCACCGGGAGCCAGCGCAGGTCGATCGCAAAAATCTGGATCAGCACATAACCGATCACGAACACCGGCACCGAGAAGCCCACGACCGACAATCCCATCACGAAGCGGTCGATCCAGGTGCCGCGCTTCCACGCCGCGATCACGCCGAGCGGCACCGCGATCAGGACCGACAGGACGATGGTGGAGAGGGCGATGCTGATGGAAGGCTCGACGCGCTGGCTGATCATCTTCAGCACCGGCACATTCGATATCAACGACACCCCGAGATCGCCGTGCAAGAGCTTGCCGATCCAGGTGAAGAACTGGGTGTAGAGCGGCTCATGCAATCCGAGCGAGACGCGGATGCGCTCAAGTTGCTCGGGCGTCGCATTGTCGCCGGCCAGGATCGCCGCGGGATCTCCGGGAGTGAGCCGCAGCAACAGGAAAACGACCAGCGCCACCACGCCCATCACGGGAATGGCGGCCAGTACGCGGCGAAGCAGATATCCAAGCATCAGGCGCTCCGTCGTCCCTGCGAAAGCAGGGACCCATACGCCGCGGCCGCTCGGTGGAGAGACGCCGTTCCGCCTTCGCTAAAGCTACGGCGGACAGGTCGACGGCTTTCGCGCGACAATCGACGGTCGTGGTTATGGGTCCCTGCTTTCGCAGGGACGACGGGTAGATGTCGGGGAGTGTCGCAGAAATCCATCATGATGCTACTCTCGCATTCTGCCGCCCCGATGCAACGTTTTAGCAAATCCTGTGCCATCCGGGCTGCGCCGAGATGCCCTCACTCCAGCGTCGCCAACAGTCCCGCCATCAGGCGGCCGCGCTCGGCGAGGCTGTCGACCTCGATATGTTCGTTCAGCGTGTGCGGATCGGCGCCGCGCACCCCGAGGCCATCGAGGGTGGGGATTCCCATCGCGCCGGTAAAATTGGCATCCGAGCCGCCGGCGGCGCTGGCGTGCGGCAACTCCTTGCCCATCGCTTTCGCCAGACCGCGCGCCTTCTCATACAGCGCCATGGTCGCCGCGTCCGGCTCCCACACCGGCCGCGTCACGCCGCGCGTCACCGTGAACGTCACATCATTGGCGGTGCCGGAAAGCGCCAGCATGCGTTCGACGGCGCGATCGAGATCGGGCTGGCGTTTGGCCATGCTCAGGGCTTCGCCGGTGCAGGTTGTGGCGACGCAATTGACCCATTGCCCGCCATGCACGACGCCGACCGAGAAGGTGGCGTCTTCGCCGGTCATGCCGTCGATGGCAAGGATCTGGCGCGCCATCTCGCGGATCGCCGAGCGGCCCGCCGACAGCATGGCGCCGGCATGACTCGGCTTGCCGGTGGCCTCCAAATTGAACCGCGCGATCGCGTAGCGCCCGGTGACGACGCCGTTGTTGGACCGGCCGGGTTCAGGCACCAGAACAAACTTGTTGCGCGCGGCTTCCGCCTCGATGATGTCGCGGGTCGAGGGCGTGCCGACTTCCTCGTCGGGCGTGAACAACACCGTGATCGGCAGCGGCGTGGTGAAGGACGCGCGGGCCAGTTGCCGGATCGCTTCCAGCGCCAGATAGCCGCCGCTCTTCATGTCGTAGATGCCGGGGCCGAAGCATTTGTTGCCCTCGCGCCGCCATTGCAATTTGGTCTCCAGCGTGCCGACGGGGTGGACGGTATCGAGATGGCCCGCGATCAGAATGCCCGGCTCGCCCTGCTTGGGATGCGGAAACCGCGCGCGGACGCAGCCGCCAAATCCCTGCCGGCCGGCGATATGCTCGATCGACGCGCCCATGATCGCCATGTCGCGCGCGGCGATGTCGAGCATGCGGTCGACCGCGCCGGCGTCCCAGGTCGGGCTTTCGCATTCCACCCAGGCGCGCAGTCCCTGCAGCATGGCCTCGGAATCGAACGGAAGGTTGGCAGGGTTCATGGGGATTCTCTTGGGGTTAGAGCCGACTTTGAACAACGCATCGGCACCGCGCGGT
>DATNMT010000025.1:0-4375 GCA_035602495.1 Bradyrhizobium sp. | reverse complement strand
CCTGCTCGCGGACCCTTTCGGTAAAGCTTCTGACCACGTCGAGCGAGACGTCGGCCTCCAGCGCCCGCTTTGCAATCTGCGCCGGCTTCTGGCCGGCGACAACAGGCAAGGTCTGGATATCGAGGTCGCGCCCGAGCACCGCCAGCTGCTCCATCGCCGCCGGGCGATAGATATCGAGCGAAGCCATCAGCACCTTGCGCTTGTCGCGCTGGGTCAGGCGGCGGGCGAGTTTGGCGGTGGTGGTGGTCTTGCCGGAGCCCTGCAGGCCGACCATCATGATCGCGACCGGCGGCACCGCGTTGAGATCGATGCTCTCGCCGTCGGAGCCGAGGGTTGCGATCCACTCGTCATGGACGATCTTCACCACCATTTGGCCGGGGGTGACCGACTTGACCACGGTGGCGCCGATCGCCTGCTCGCGGACCTTTTCGGTGAAGCTCCGCACCACGTCGAGCGAGACGTCGGCTTCCAAGAGCGCGCGGCGCACCTCGCGCATCGCGGCGTCGACGTCGGCCTCCGTCAGCGACCCGCGCCGGGTCAGCCGATCGAGAATGCCGCCAAGTTTTTCCGACAGATTGTCGAACACTTATTCTTCTTCCTTTGCCTCACCCTGAATCGGGGTATTCCAAACAATTTTGCGCCCGAGGGCGCATCGCGCTGTCGGGCGTTGACCTCCGGCCTCCAGGGCCGGGCGGCGGGTCGAAAAGAACGTCTCTCCGAGAATTGCGGCGGTTAAACCCCCACAGGGTCCGAAAGTCAAGGAAAGTCGCGGTAAAATAGCTTTTTCGTGAATTTGGCCAACCGGCTTAACCCTTGCCGAAACACGCATTTTGAGGCCAATCGGGCGATGACTATTACCCGCCGCAGGGCTCTCGGATGGCTGGCCGCAACCGCCGCGGTGCTCGGCGCGCCATCGGTCTGGATGTCCAACATGAAAACCTATTCCGGACCGGTATCCGATCATTTCGACGGTGAGCGGTTCTTCGATCCCGACGGCTCGCCACCGAAGTCGCTTGGGGAGGTCCTGCGCTGGCAGTTCGGCCGCGACCGGCAGCGTCAGGCCTGGCCCGACTGGGCGCCGAGTCCGCATGCCGACGTTCCACCGGCTCGCGTCAGCGGGGACAAGGTGCGGCTGTCGTTCGTCGGCCACGCCAGCTGGCTGATCCAGACCGCGGACCTGAACATTCTGGTGGATCCGGTGTGGTCGGCCCGCGCCTCGCCGGTCGGCTGGGCCGGCCCGAAGCGCCACAACGACCCCGGCATTGCCTTCGACGCGCTGCCTCGAATCGATATCGCGCTGGTGTCGCACGGCCATTACGATCATCTCGATGTCGCGACGCTGTCGAGACTGGCGGCAAAATTCTCACCGCGCATGGTCACACCGCTCGGCAATGACGTCACCATGCGCAGCGCCGATGACGCGATCAAGGCCGAAGCCTTCGACTGGCATAACCGCGTTGAACTCGGCCGCGGCGTCGCGGTGACGCTAGTGCCGACCCGGCACTGGTCGGCGCGCGGACTATTCGACCGCAACAAGGCGCTGTGGGCGAGTTTTGTGCTGGAGACGCCGGCAGGCAAGATCTACATCGTCTGCGATTCCGGCTACGGCGACGGTAGGCATTTCCGCAGCGTCGCGCAGGCGCATGGTCCGTTGCGGCTGGCGATCCTGCCGATCGGCGCCTATGAGCCCCGCTGGTTCATGAAGGACCAGCACATGAATCCGTCCGACGCGGTGCAGGCGCTGGCCGATTGCGGCGCCGAGCAAGCGCTGGCGCATCACCACGGCACGTTTCAACTGACCGACGAAGCGATCGACGCGCCGCTGATCGGGCTGCACGCGGCGCTGGACGAGGCGAAGATTCCGCGCGAGAGGTTTGTCGCGCTGAAGCCGGGGCAGGTGGTGGAGATTTAGTACCCTGTCGTCCCGGCCAAGTGAGCGCAGCGAACGCAGAGCCGGGACCCAGAACCACCGTTGTTGATAGTTTGGAAGAGCTGGAGCACCAGCGTAGCTCGCCACGAAAGCCTGTGGTTGGGTCCCTGCTTTCGCAGGGACGACAGCTACTGCCCGGCCTGCTTGATCGCCCAGGACACGCTGACATTGACCTGCAACGTCTCTTCGCCCTGCGCCACCGGTGCTGACACCGCCATGCCGGCGGAGGCTACCTTGGCGCGATAGAGAACCGGGCCCGGCGCGCCCTCTTCCGAGATGCTGAGCGGCGCGCCAAGCGTGACGCCGGCGGCCTTGGCATAGATCTCGGCCTTGCGGCGGGCGTCGGCGACGGCCTGTTCGCGCGCCCCATCGAGAAGCTTCGACGCGTTCGACACCGTGAAGTTGATGCCGCCGATGTCGTTGGCGCCGGCGCCGACCAGCACGTCGATCACGCTGGCGAGCCTGGCGACGTCGCGCACGCGGACCGTGACACGATTGCTGGCGCGGTAGCCGACGACCGGAGAGGGTCCGGAGCGATTGGGGGAATATTGCGGCTGCAGCGACAGCCGCGAGGTCTGGTAATCCTTCTCCGCAATGCCGGCGCCCTTCAATGCCAGCAGCACCTTGCTCATCGCGGCGTTGTTGGCTTCGGAAGCCTCGCGCGCGGTCTTGGCCTCCGATGCGACGCCGGCCTCGATCTGCGCCTGATCGGGCGCCGCCGATACGGTGGCCTCGCCGCTGACGGTGATCATCGGCGGGAGCGAGGTCTGTGCCAGGGCCGGCGCGGACAGCAGCGTCGCCGCGAGGGCGGCGGAAACGGCAATACGATGCCTCATGAGCTTCACTTCAGCGGGACATAGACGTTGATCACCAGCTTGTCCTCCGCGGTCTTGAGCGGGTCGGTGATGTATTCCTCGATAAAGGTATCCTTGGCCTCGAGCTTCTTGTCGTCGAGGTGATTGGTGATGGCCTCGTAGGTGTTGTCCATGTTGTCGTAGGACCCGCGATGGACAAATTTCAGGGCCTTGCCCTCGGGCGATTTGCCCATGCTCATCGCCTTGGTCAGGTTTTTCGGTTCCTGATCGACCGGAATTTCGGCCAGATAGGTGAAGCCGGTGTCATCGGTCGAGGTGTAGACGATCATCGGATTGCCTGACGGCTTGATGCCCTGGTTGTCGAGCAGGCCCGTCAGCGACTTGAAGGAATCGATCAGGGCGTCGAATGCCGCATCCCAGTTGGCGTTGCCCTTGAGGACGACGACCGACTTCGGCGCCAGCGCGATCTCCTCGCCAAACGCATCCGCGGTCTGCACCGGCGCGGCGGCCGGGGGTGGGGTTGCCGGGGTCTCGGCCGCGGCGGGCGGGGCCGCCGAGGGGCTCGCGGCCGGCGCCGGGCTTGCCGAAGGCGCCGGGGTGGGCGTTGCGGTTTCGGCAGGTGCCGGCGTCGCAGGCGCACTCGCCGCGGGAGCCGGGGGCGGGGTCTGCGCCAGCACGCTGCCGAGGCTCAACGAAATTGCGGCGATCGGAACCAGCGCCAGCATGACAGGGCGGAACGAGCGGCAATTCATCCAATATTCTCCCAAGCCTCAATCCCCATGTCGGCGGCCCACTCGAGTGTCCCGGGTCCGGCCGAAGGCTCGGCCATGCTAACACGCAGGGGTAGCTTTCGTCCCATGACAGATATTTCATGGGCCTTCCCCCGCCGGCGCGGGAGCGCCGACACAGAATCACCATACTGGCCAATCCGCCATCATTGGCCATATAAGGCAGGCACAAATTGGGAAATTCCATGAGCGCGCTCGCCAACCAGGCGTTTGCCAAGATGAACGGCATCGGCAACGAGATTGTCGTGGTCGATCTGCGCGATTCGCCCGCCGCGGTCACGGCCGCAGAGGCCCGCGCGGTGGCCTCGCCGGCGGGGGTGCATTACGACCAGCTGATGGTGCTGCAGCCGCCGCGGCTTGACGGCACCGAGGCCTTCATCCGCATCTACAACAGTGACGGCTCGGAAGCCGCCGCCTGCGGCAACGGCATGCGCTGCGTGGTGAAGCGGCTGTTCGAGGCTACCGGTCAGACCGATGTTAGCTTCGAGACCAAGGCGGGTCTCCTGAACTGCTGGCAAGGCCCGTCCGCCGATCTCTACACGGTCGACATGGGCCCGCCAAAGTTCGGCTGGAAGGACATTCCGCTGGCGGAAGAGTTTCGCGACACGCGGTCGATTGAATTGCAGATCGGGCCGATCGACGCGCCGGTGCTGCACACGCCGTCGGTGGTCAGCATGGGCAACCCGCATGCGATCTTCTGGGTCGACGACGTCAACGCCTACGATCTCGGCCGCTTCGGGCCGCTGCTGGAAAACCATCCGATCTTTCCGGAGCGCGCCAATATAACGCTGGCGCATATCGTCGATCGCGATCACATCACGATTCGTACCTGGGAGCGCGGC
>DATNMT010000019.1:0-5812 GCA_035602495.1 Bradyrhizobium sp. | reverse complement strand
CAAGCCTCTTCGGTATTCGCGCCGGCTGGTGGAAAGCCGGCAGAGACCAAAAAAGCCCGATCCGTCGTTGCTTTAAGTCGCGTCCCCCGTTGAGAACGAGGTGCGCCGGTTCGCCTCCGGCTGCCAGTCACGGTTGCAAGGAGCGAAGAGACCTTCAACGGCATCTCTTGAGAGAGATGCTGGCCTCTCAAGTCAGAGGTGACTTGAGCGACCCTCGGTTCTTCTTCCCCTTGGCGGCTGTCCGGCCTCTTGTCCGGATACCTACCGACTGACACACGACCACAGGCACGTGCGAAATTGGGCAAAACCGGAAATAGGGTATTTGAGTCTGCTTCGCAACATTTTTTTTAGGCTGCGACGAAATTTCCCTAACGGGAGCTTTCGCTGGCGCGCGGTCTCGGCGCGCGCGGCGCGCGAAAGTGAACAGACGTTAAGCTTCACTAACGAAGTGTGCGTGCGCGGCGAGCGTCTCTGTTGCTCAGCCGACTTACGCGCGGCGCGTGAACGGCTCGACGCGCTGCGCGGCGCGGATGAAGGCCGCCATCACGAGGACGCCGAGCGCGAACAGCACCGCCTGCAGGATATGCGCGCCGGTGTCGTCGAGCCCGAGCAGGATCGCGAGCGCCCAGCCGCCGGCGAACGCCGCGCCGAACACTTCGGCACCGATCAGGATCGCCGCGCTGATGACGGTGATGACGCTCGGCCAGATGATCCGGCTGGTCGCGGCGGGAGAAGGTTCTGGGCTCATGCGCTGACGTCCTTTTGAGGGCCGCAATCTCTCCGAAAAGTGCGCTGCTATCAAGCGCAAAAGGCCCAAAAATGCCCGATCGCGTGATATAGCTGGCCCCGTCGATTTGGCACGAAAACGGGATTGGCGATGTCAGAAACACTGCAATCGGGGCCCGCCTCGCAAGCTCCGGATAACCCGCTTTTGAAGGCGTGGCAGACGCCGCACGAGACCCCGCCATTCGCCGACATAGCGCCGGAACATTTCCTGCCCGCGTTCGAGCGCGCCTTCGCCGACCACTCAGCCGAAATCGTCGCCATCGAGCACGACCCGGCGGCGCCGGATTTCGCCAACACCATCACCGCGCTGGAACGCTCCGGAAAGCTGCTCTCCAAGGTGTCGGCGGTGTTCTACGACCTGGTATCGGCGCATTCGAACCCGGCCTTGCTCGAGATCGACAAGGAAGTGTCGCTGCGGATGGCGCGGCACTGGAACCCGATCATGATGAACGCGGTGCTGTTTGGCCGGATCGCGGCACTCCATCACAATCGCGGGACCCTTGCGCTGACCGGCGAGCAGATGCGGCTGCTGGAGCGCACCTACATCCGCTTCCACCGCTCCGGCGCCGGCCTCGACGACGCCGCGAAACAGCGGATGGCCGAGATCAACGAGCGGCTGGCCCATCTTGGCACAGCCTTCAGCCATCATCTGCTCGGCGACGAGCAGGACTGGTTCATGGAGCTCGGCGAGGCCGATCTCGACGGCCTTCCCGACAGCTTTGTCGCGGCCGCCAGGGCCGCCGCCAGCGAGCGCGGCATGCAAGGCAAGGCGATCGTGACGCTGTCACGCTCCTCGGTCGAGCCGTTCCTGAAGAGCTCGACCCGCCGCGAACTGCGCGAAAAGGTCTACAAGGCTTTTGTCGCCCGCGGGGACAATGGCAACGCCAACGACAATAACGAGGCCATCCTCGAAATTCTGAGGCTGCGCGAGGAGAGCGCCAAACTGCTGGGCTTTGCCACCTTCGCTGCCTACCGGCTGGAGGATTCCATGGCCAAGACCCCGCAGGCCGTGCGCGGCCTCCTGGAGCGGGTCTGGAGGCCGGCGCGGGCCCGGGCGCTGGCCGATCGTGACGATTTGCAGGCGCTGGTGGCGGAGGAGGGCGGCAATTTCGCGCTTGCGCCCTGGGACTGGCGCTTCTACGCCGAAAAACTGCGGCAGCGCCGCGCCAACTTCGACGACGCCGCGATCAAGCCATATCTGGCGCTCGATCACATGATCGAGGCCGCCTTCGACTGCGCCACCCGCCTGTTCGGCGTCACCTTCGCCGAGCGCAAGGATATCCCGGTCTGGCATCCGGACGTGCGGGTTTGGGAGGTCAGGGACCAAGACGGCCGCCACAAGGCGCTGTTCTACGGCGACTACTTCGCCCGGCCCTCGAAACGCTCCGGGGCCTGGATGACCTCGCTGCGCGACCAGCAGAAGCTCGACGGCGACGTCGCGCCCCTGGTCATCAATGTCTGCAACTTCTCCAGGGGCGCCGACGGACAACCGTCATTATTGTCGCCGGACGACGCGCGGACGCTGTTCCACGAATTCGGCCACGGCCTGCACGGCATGCTGTCGGACGTGACCTATCCCTCGCTTTCCGGCACATCCGTGTTCACCGATTTCGTCGAGCTGCCCTCGCAGCTTTACGAGCATTGGCAGGAGCAGCCGCAGGTGCTGCGGCAATTCGCCCGGCACTACCAGACCGGCGAGCCGCTGCCCGACGATCTCCTGCAACGCTTCCTCGCCGCGCGGAAATTCAACCAGGGCTTTGCCACCGTGGAGTTCGTCTCCTCGGCGCTGGTCGACCTCGAATTCCACAGCCAGCCGGCCGCGGCGATCACGGATGTGCGGGGGTTCGAGCGGGCTGAGCTCGCAAAGATCGGCATGCCCGCGGAGATCTCGATGCGGCACCGGCCGACCCAGTTCGGCCATATCTTCTCCGGCGATCATTATGCGGCCGGCTATTACAGCTACATGTGGTCGGAGGTGATGGACGCCGACGCCTTCGGCGCGTTCGAGGAGGCCGGCAACATCTTCGATCCCGCCACCGCAAAGCGCCTGCATGACGACATCTATTCCTCCGGCGGCTCGCGCGATCCGGAAGACGCCTATGTCGCCTTCCGCGGCCGCGAGCCCGAGCCCGACGCGCTGTTGCGGCGCCGCGGTCTCCTGGAAACGCCGAAGGCGGCCTGAGGTGAATAGCGTGCTCCGATGGCTCCGTCCGATCCTGCTCGCCGCCACGTTTGCGCTCGGCGCGACGACGGCGCAGGCCCATCCGCATGTCTGGATCACCGCCAGGAGCGAATTGATCTACGCCCCCGACGGCTCGATATCGGGCGTGCGTCACGCCTGGACTTTCGACGACATGTTCGCGACCTACGCGCTGCAGGGCATCGAGACCAGGACGAAGGGCGCCTACAGTCGCGAGGAGCTGGCGCCGCTGGCGCAGACCAATGTCGAATCGCTGAAGGAATTCGCCTACTTCACCTTCGCCAAAGCCGACGGCAAGAAGGAGAAATTCCTGGAGCCGGTCGACTACTACCTCGACTACGACAACACCGCGCTGACGCTGCATTTCACCCTGCCGCTGACGGCGCCGGTGAAGCCGAAGCAACTGGTGCTGGAAGTGTACGATCCCTCGTTTTTCATCGACTTTTCGCTGGCCGACAAGAACCCGGTCAAGCTGGTGGGTGCGCCCGCCGCCTGCCAGTTGAAGTTCGAACGGCCCAGTGACGGATCGGCCAATGCCCAGCAGCTCGGCGAGCAGAATTTCCTGAGCGGAGCCAACGCGAATTATGGCGCGATGTTCGCCAACAAGATCACGGTGGATTGTCCATGAGGCATCTTTTCCGCGGCGGCGTCGCGCGCGGCGTGGCGATCTGCGCCGCCGTCGTTCTGGTCATGCTGGCGCTCGACGGCGTCACGCATATCCTGCTGGCGCAAAGTCCGTTCGGCGGCCCGCGCCCGGGCAGCGCCGAGCCGCAGATCGGCGGCCTCGTTGGATGGCTGCTGACAAAGCAGTCCGAATTCTACCGCGAGATGTCCGCGACCATTCGCGCCGCGAAGTCGGACGGCAGCGCCGTCTGGACCCTGCTGGCGATCTCGTTTGCCTATGGGATTTTTCATGCCGCCGGCCCCGGCCACGGCAAGGCGGTGATCTCGTCGTATCTGGTCGCCAACCAGGAGACCGCGCGGCGCGGCATCGCGCTGTCGTTTGCCTCGGCGCTGATGCAGTCGCTGGTCGCGGTTATGATCGTCGCGGTATGCGCCTGGCTGCTCAACGCCACCGCCAAAACCATGTGCGGGGCCGAAAAGGCGATCGAGATCGCCAGCTACGGCCTGATCGCCGCCTTCGGCTTCCGGTTGGTCTGGACCAAGGGCGGCGCCTTCATGCGCGCGCTGCAGACGCCGCAGCCTGCCGCCGTGCTGGCGGCCGCCGCGCATCACCACGATCACGGCCACGGCGACGGCCATCATCACCACCATCATGACCATCACCACGACGATCAGGTCCATGACGAGCATTGCGGCCACTCCCACGGACCCGCGCCCAGCGAACTCGCCGGTCCCGGCGGCTGGCGCCGCGGGTTGGGCGCGATCCTCACCGTCGGCATCAGGCCGTGTTCCGGCGCCATCCTGGTGCTGGTGTTCGCACTGGCGCAGGGGCTGTTCTGGGCCGGCATCGCCGCGACCTTTGTGATGGGGCTCGGCACCGCCATCACGGTGGCGACCATCGCCGTGCTCGCGGTATCGGCAAAGGATGTGGCGCGGCGGCTGAGCGGGGCCCGCGACGGCGGCGGCGCGCTGTTCATGCGCGGCGTCGAATTCGCCGCGGCGGGACTGGTGCTATTGTTCGGGCTCGGCCTGCTGCTGGGCTACATCGCCGCCGAGCGGGCGACCTGCTTGTAAGTCAGCCACCCATCCCCGCGTCGATGGCCCTCGCGCTATTGCTGCGTCGCGGCGCGCGCGTTAGGCTCCGCCGACCAGCGCGGGAGGCAGGCGTGACCACATCCGACGACGAGAGCAAGGTATCCGAAGATCGCCGTGAAGCGCTGCGCTATGCGCTGGCGATCGGCAGCGGCGCAGCGCTGGCCTCGGCACTCGCGACCCCGGCCTCGGCCCAGGCGAGCCCCGACAACACGCTCGATCGCATCCGCGCCAACAAGGTGCTGCGCATCGCGGTGCTGCCGGGAGAACTGCCCTATTTCAACAAGGATCTCGCCACCGGCACCTGGTCCGGCTTTTCGATCGAGATGGCCAACGACATGGCCAAGCTGCTCGACGTCAAGCTCGAATATACCGAGTCGACCTACGGCAACTCGATCCTCGACCTGCAATCGAACAAGATCGACCTCGGCTTTGCCCTGAATCCGACCCCGCAGCGGGCGCTGGTGGTGGATTTTACCGCCACCGTTTTCCCTCATCCGTTCGGCGCCATGCTCAAGAAGGGGCTGGAAGCCAGGACCTGGGCCGACGTCAACAAGCCCGAAGTCAACATCGCGGTCGACGTCGGCTCCGCCAACGAAGCCATTGCCCGCCGCTTCGCGCCGAATGCGACGATCAAGTCGCTGAAATCGCGCGACGAGGTCATGCTGGAGATGTCGTCGGGCCGGGTCGATTGCGTCGTCAACGCGCTGGTGCTGGGTCTGACCGCGATCGCGAAAAACCCGAATCTCGGCACCTACAAGATCCTGCAATCGCCCTCGGTCGCAATTCCCTCCAGCATGGCGGTGCGGCGCGAGCCCGACAAGCGCTGGCGCGATTTCCTGTCGGTATGGGTCGACTACAACCGCGGCATCGGCCAGATGCGCGAATGGTTCGTCAAGGGGCTGGCGCTGAGCAACGTGAAGCCGGAAGACGTGCCGGTCGAACTCAATATCTGATCGACTTTTTCCTTTTCGAACCGTGTCAGTTGCTGCGCCCTCTCCCCTTGTGGAAGAGGGCTACGCCAGCATTGGCAACAAGCTCACTGTGGTGAGGGGTTGCCTCCGCGGATAATTATTTATCCGCGGAGAGAGACCCCTCACCCGCCCTCGC
>DATNMT010000007.1:0-2238 GCA_035602495.1 Bradyrhizobium sp. | reverse complement strand
GTCATCGCCAGCCTTGGGCTGAGCCGCAGGCACGTCGAGCAAGCGGCGCGCTCGGGCGATGTTGTCGGCGCGGGTGCCGCTGGCAAGCAGGCCGTAGTGGCGAATGCGGTGGAAGCCTTGCGGCAGAACGTGGATGAGGAATCTGCGGATGAACTCGGCAGTGGTGAGTGTCATGACCTTCTGGCGCTCACGACCTTCGGCGCGATAGTCCTTCCATCGGAAGGTGACGCTGTTGCGGTCGCAGGCGATCAGCCGGCTGTTGGCGATGGCAACGCGGTGGGTGTAACGAGAAAGATAGGCCAGCACGGCCTGTGGCCCGCCGAACGGACGCTTGGCATAGACCGCCCATTCGGCTCGGCGCAGCGGAGCCAGATAGGCCGCGAGCGCCTGCGGCTCGGCGAGAGCGGCGTGACCGCCGAAGAACTTTAGGTGGCCGGCTTTGTGGGCCGCGAGCAGCCTCTCCAGGAATAGCCGGCGGAACAGGCGCGAGAGCACGCGCACGGGGAGGAAGAAGCCGGGCCGGCATGACACCCAGCGCTCTCCGTCGAGCGAGATGCCGCCGCCCGGGACGATCATGTGGACGTGCGGGTGATGGGTCATGGCCGAGCCCCAGGTATGGAGAACCGCGGTGATGCCGACGCGGGCGCCGAGGTGCTTGGGGTCGGCGGCGATCGTGGTCAAGGTCTCGGCCGAGGCCTTGAACAGCAAGTTATAAATGACAGCCTTGTTCTGGTAGGCGATGTCGGCGACGGCCGCCGGCAGTGTGAACACGACATGATAATACGGCACCGGCAGCAGATCGGTCTCGCGCGCCGCCAGCCATTCCTTTGCCGCCTCGCCTTGGCACTTCGGGCAGTGCCGGTTACGGCAAGAGTTGTACGATATCTGGCTGTGCGCGCAGTTGTAGCAGCGCGCGACGTGGCCGCCGAGTGCTGCCGTGCGGCAGCTCTCGATCGCTGACATCACCTTCAGTTGGCCGAGGCTTATATGGCCGGCATTGGCCCGGCGCCAAGCCGGGCCATGGCCACGGAAGATGTCCGCGACCTCCAGCGATGGACGCGACACGATAAGCCTCGCGTCAGGCGGGCGGCTCGGCTTGCGTCAGCGTGATGCGGTCGAGCGGACTGATGACTTGCTGAATCGTCTTGGTAGCGACGCGCGTGTAGAGCGCCGTGCTGTCGATCTTGGCATGACCGAGCAGCACCTGGATCACTCTGATATCGATGTTCTGTTCAAGCAGATGGGTGGCGAAGCTGTGTCGCAAGGTGTGGAGCGATACGCGCTTGTCGATTCCGGCCCTATCGGCTGCGGCATGGCAGGCGCGATTGAGCTGGCGTGTCGTCATCGGGCTCATTCGGTTCTGTCCCGGAAACAGCCAGCCCTGTGGTCGTGCTTCCTTCCACCAGGCGCGCAGCAGTTCGAGCAGATGCGGCGACAGCATCACATAGCGGTCCTTGCGGCCTTTGCCTTGCTCGACACGGATCAGCATGCGTTTGCTGTCGATGTCGCCGATCTTGAGCGAGATCACCTCGGTGGCGCGCAATCCCGCTCCGTAAGCCACGCTCAGCGCCGCCTTGTATTTGAGCCCCGGCGCGGCATCCAGCAGCCGCGCCACTTCTTCCGGGCTAAGAACGACCGGCAGCTTGCGGGGCTCATGGAGGAACTTGGTGTGATCGATTGGGTTGGAACGCCCGAGCGTCACTTTGAAGAAGAACCGTAACGCAGCCACGGTGTGATTGAGAACGGAGATGTGTGCGCCATTCGCCGCTAGATACAGCTGAAAGCGCCGAACGTCCTCCAGGCTCGCCGTGTCGGGCGACCGGCCGAGGAAGGCGGCAAAATCCTTGATGATGCGGATGTAGCCTTGCTGGGTCTTTGGCGCTAACTTGCGGATCGTCATGTCTTCGATCATGCGTCGCCGCAATGGGCTCACGGCCTCGTCGGTCATGGGGGATGCTCCTGTCTGTGTGAGGTTGGCAACCCCTCATCCTCAGACAGGACACCCCCTTCCCGATACTGGCCCAGCCGCCCGCCGCAGCGCACTACCGCGCGAGCGGTTTAGTCCTTTGACCCAACTCGGACATTTGGTCCGATCAGTTGTACGCTATTTGTCACTCGCTGCCGGTCACAAAGTGATAGGCTTAGACATTAGGCAAGGCATGATCTTCACGAGGGTACATGCGACGGCGCGAGTTCATCGCACTTGTTGGCAGCGCAGCGGCTTCGTGGCCGCTCACG
>DATNMT010000656.1:0-6141 GCA_035602495.1 Bradyrhizobium sp. | reverse complement strand
TCGAGCTCGGCATTGATGAAGGTGCCCGGCCGATAGGCGATGCGGTCGATCCTCCCCGCCACCGGACTGCGGTTCACATGGCAGTTGAACACGCTCATGAAGATCGAGATGCGCGGCAGCGGCCTGTCGCCGAGACCGAGTTCGGCCGGCGGCAATACCTGCGTCACCATCGAGATGCGCCCGTCGGCCGGCGCCACCACGATGCCCTCGCGCACCGGCGTCACCCGCACCGGATCGCGGAAGAACAGCGCGCACCAGACGGTAAGCCCCGTGCCGATCCAACCCAACGGCGACCAGAACCAGAACAGGATCACGCTGGCCAGCGCAAAGCCGCCGATGAAAGGATAGCCCTCCGGGTGAATCGGCGGAATTTGCGCGCGGATGGAATTGGCGATCGACATGGCTTCACTGATCTGTTTGTCCGACCTCCCCTGCGGAAGTCGGGAAATTTAGGTCATTCCGCCGCGGCCGGCGTTACCAGCGCGTCGTCGAGCGGCGGCGGTTCGCGGTTCGGCGCGTCGTTCTCGTCGGCGATCCGCGCCAGCCTTTCGCGCGCCTCCTGGGCCTCGCGCTGCCGGTTCCACATACTGGCATAAAGCCCGCCCGATGCCAAAAGCTGCGTATGGGTGCCGCGCTCGGCGATGCGGCCCTGATCCAGCACGATGATCTCGTCGGCGCCGACGATGGTCGACAGCCGGTGCGCGATCACCAGCGAAGTGCGGCTGCGCGACACCCGCTCCAGCGCCTCCTGGATTTCATGCTCGGTATGGCTGTCGAGCGCCGAGGTCGCCTCGTCCAGCACCAGGATCGGCGGTCCCTTCAGCACGGTGCGCGCGATCGCGACGCGCTGCTTCTCGCCGCCCGACAGTTTCAGGCCGCGTTCGCCGACTTGCGTCTCGTAGCCTTTCGGCGACATCCGGATGAACGCATCGATCTGCGCCAGCTGCGCCGCCTGCTCGACCTCGGCGTCGCTGGCGTCCCAGCGGCCGTAACGGATGTTGTAGCGGATGGTGTCGTTGAACAGCACGGTGTCCTGCGGCACCATGCCGATCTGTGCCCGCAGCGAGGCCTGCGTGACGTTGCGGATGTCCTGGCCGTCGACCAGGATCCTGCCGCTGGAGACGTCGTAGAGCCGGAACAACAGCCGCGAGATGGTGGATTTGCCGGCGCCGGAGGGGCCGACGATCGCCACCGTCTTGCCGGCCGGCACCTCGAAGCTGAGACCTTTCAGGATCGGCCGCTCCGGATCGTAGGAAAAGCGCACGTCGTCGAAGCGCAAATTGCCCGAGGTGACGACCAGCGGCGTGGCGCCGGGGGAATCCTTGATCTCCGGATCGCGCGCCAGCACGTTGAACATCTTCTCGATGTCGATCACCGCCTGCTTGATCTCGCGATAGACCATGCCCATGAAATTCAGGGGCTGGTAGAGCTGGATCATCATGGCGTTGACCATGACGAAATCGCCGACGGTGTTGTTGCCGCTGCGGACGCCGACCGCGCACATCAGCATGGTCCCGGTGAGGCCAAAGGTGAAAATGATCGCCTGCCCGGTGTTGAGCACCGCGAGCGAGGTATAGGTCTTCACGCTGGCGCGTTCGTAGCGTTCCATCGAACGGTCGTAGCGGGTGGCCTCGCGCTCCTCGGCGGTGAAATACTTCACCGTCTCGTAGTTCAGGAGCGAGTCGATCGCCTTGGTGTTGGCCTCGGTGTCGGATTCGTTCATCTTGCGGCGGATCTCGATCCGCCATTCGGTCGCGATGTAGGTGTAATACATGAACACCACGACCGTGATCATGGTGACCAGCACATAGCGCCAGTCGAACTTCCACAGCAGCACGGCCATCAGCAGCGAGACCTCGACGATGGTCGGGACCAGCTGCAGGATCACCATCCGCACGATCACCTCGATGCCGGTGCGGCCGCGCTCCAGCACCCGCGTCAGTCCGCCGGTCTTGCGCTCCAGATGAAAGCGCAGCGACAATTCGTGCATGTGGACGAAGGTGAGATAAGCGAGCTTGCGCACCGCGTGCATCGCCACGCGCGCGAAAATTCCGTCGCGCCACTGGGTCAGCACCGCCATCAACACCCGAAGCCCGCCATAGCTCAGGGTCATGATCAGGGGCGAAGCGATCAGCCATAGCTGCCAGTTCGACGACGCAACCGGGGCGCTGTCGGCGCCGGTCAGTGCGTCGATCGCCCATTTGAAGGTGAAGGGCACCGCCAGCGTCGCGACCTTGGCGACGAGGAGCAGCACCATCGACCAGACCACGCGCATCTTCAGATCGGCGCGGTCGCCGGGCCAGATATAAGGCCAAAGATGCGCCAGCGTCCCGATCAGGGTCGCCTGTTCGATGGAGTTGGCGGAGCGGGGCAGCGTTCCGAGGCCTGGGGTCGAATCAGTGTGAGCCATTAATCAGCTGCCCGGAGAATCGCTTTCGCGCGTTTTCTTGACGTTCGCATTCTGCCCGTCATATAGAGCGTTTAAACACTGCGTGCACCCCGCCAGGGAGCAATTCTTTCCCGATATTCAGGCATTTACACCCTGATTCAACCCCGTCTGCGTATCCTACAGGCTTGACGCCTTTACGCTGCAGTGCCACATGGCTTTGGATGAGCAAGATCAAAACCGTCTGTGTCTATTGCGGCTCCGGCCCCGGCACAAATCCCCATTTCGTTGAAGCCGCCATCGCCTTGGGAAAGGCTTTCGCCGAGAACGGCATTCGTCTGGTCTATGGCGGCGGCTCGATCGGCCTGATGGGCGCCATAGCGACCTCGGTCCTCGATCACGGCGGCAGCGTGACCGGCATCATCCCCGACTTCCTCACCGCCCGCGAAAACGCCCTCACCCGGGTCCAGGAAATGATCGTGACGCCCGACATGCACGAGCGCAAGCGGCTGATGTTCGAGCGCTCCGACGCCTTCGTGGCGCTGCCGGGCGGCATCGGCACGCTGGAGGAACTGGTCGAACAAATGACCTGGCAGCAACTCGGCCGCCACACCAAGCCGGTGCTGCTTGCCAACATCGACAATTTCTGGGAGCCGCTGCTGGCGCTGCTCGCGCATATGCGGGCGACCGAGTTCATCAGAACCGGTCTCGCGGTCAGCATTCTGAAGGCCGAGCGGGTCGAGGATATCCTGCCGCGGTTGCGCGCCGCCGCCGCCCGCACGCCCGAGGGTGCCGAGAGAATGGCGCCCGAGATGGCGCGCCGGCTTTAGCCTTCCACTGACTTTCGTCACTCCGCCGGGAACGTCACCGCCTCGATGCGGTTGCCGTCGGGATCGATCACGAACGCCGCGTAATAGCGCACGCGGTCATGCGGCCGCAGACCGGGCGCGCCGTCGGAGCGGCCCCCGGCGCTTAGCGCCGCGGCATGAAAGGCATCGACGTCGGCAGCCGATTTGGCACGAAGACAGATGTGGACGCCGCTCTCGGGCGCAACCTGTTTCATCCCGGCGCGAAGATTGATCCAGAACTCCGGATAGCTCTTCCCGAAGCCGATCGTCGCCGGCCGCGTCACCAGGCGCGACAATCCGAGCGGCGCCAGCGCTGTTTCATAGAAGCGCGCGGCGAGGTCGAGGTCACGGACGCCGACGGAGATGTGATCGATCATCTGAGAGGCATCCCGGCCCAATTGAAAGCGTCATTCCGGGGCGCGCATTAGCGCGAACCCGGAATCTCGAGATTCCGGGTTCGCGCTTCGCGCGCCCCGGAATGACTGGACTACATCACCCCGGCGCGCCGGACTTCACCAGCTTGTAGATCACCGAATCCATCAGCGCCTGGAACGAGGCATCGATGATATTGGGCGATACGCCGACCGTGGTCCAGCGCTCGCCCGCCTCGTCCTCGCTCTCGATCAAGACCCGCGTCACCGCCTCGGTGCCGCCATTGAGGATACGCACGCGGTAGTCGATCAGCTTGAGGCCCTCGATATATTTCTGGTATTTGCCGAGATCCTTGCGCAGCGCGACGTCGAGCGCATTGACGGGGCCGTTGCCTTCCGCCGCCGAGATCAGCTTCTCGCCGTCGACGTCGACCTTCACCACCGCCATCGCCACTGTGACGCGCTGGCCGTTGGCGTTGTAACGCTGCTCGACATTGACATCGAATTGCTCGACCCGGAAATATTCCGCGACCTTACCGAGCGTACGCCGCGCCAGAAGCTCGAACGAAGCGTTGGCGGATTCATACGCGTAGCCGGCGGCTTCGCGGTCCTTCATCTCCTCGACCAGGCGAACCAGCTTTGGATCGTTCTTGTCATAGGGGATGCCGGCACGATCGAGCTCGGCGATGACGTTGGAACGGCCGGCCTGGTCGGATACCAGCACCTTGCGATGGTTGCCGACCGACTCCGGCGGCACGTGCTCATAGGTCTGCGGGTCCTTCAGCACGGCGGAAGCATGAATGCCGGTTTTCGTCACAAAGGCGCTTTCGCCGACGTAGGGCGCATGCCGATCGGGCGCGCGGTTCAGCATGTCGTCGAGCGTGCGCGACACCTTCATCAGGGTCGACATCTTTTCCGGCGACACGCCGATTTCGAAGGCATCGGCGAATTCACGCTTCAGCCGCAAGGTCGGGATCAGCGAACAGAGGTTTGCGTTGCCGCAGCGTTCGCCGAGGCCGTTCAGCGTGCCCTGGATCTGGCGCACGCCGGCGCGCACCGCGGCAAGCGAATTGGCGACCGCCTGATCGGTGTCGTTATGGGCATGGATGCCGACGTGATCGCCGGGAATCTGTTTGGTCACCTCGCCGACGATGCTCTCGACCTCGTGCGGCATGGTGCCGCCATTGGTGTCGCACAGCACCACCCAGCGCGCGCCGGAATCATAGGCCGCTTTCGCGCAGGCCAGCGCGAACTCCGGATTCTCCTTATAGCCGTCGAAGAAATGCTCGCAGTCCAGCATGACCTCGCGGCCCGCGGACTTCGCGGCCTTGACGCTGTCGCGGATCGAGGCGAGGTTTTCCTCGTTGGTGGTCTCCAGCGCCACCCTTACCTGATAGGCCGAGGATTTCGCGACAAAGCAGATCGCATCCGCCTTGGCTTCCAGCAGCGCCGCCAGCCCCGGATCATTGGAGGCCGAGCGGCCGGGACGCCGGGTCATGCCGAACGCCGTGAAGCTGGCGTGCTCGAGCTTCGGCCTGGTTGCGAAGAATTCCGTGTCGGTCGGATTGGCGCCGGGATAGCCGCCCTCGACGTAATCGATGCCGAGTTCGTCCAGCATTTCTGCAATCAGCTGCTTGTCATGCAGTGTGAAATCGACGCCGTTGGTCTGTGCGCCGTCGCGCAGCGTGGTGTCGAACAGATAGAGGCGCTCGCGAGTCATGGGGGACCTCCCGGCTTGGCGCCGTCGGCCAAAGTCTTCTGCATCGTGGTGTTGGCGAGCCATTCGCCATTGACGGTGACGGTGTTGCGCTGTTTTGCGACATAACCGCGCTTGGCGAAGAATTCCGTCGCGTTGTCGCTGGCATCGACCGTCAGCGTCTTGGCGCCGCGGCCGCCGGCGAGCTTTTCCAGCGCCTCGCACAGCATCGAGGCGACGCCCTGCCCGGACGCGCCCGGATGCACATAGAGCATGTCGATATGATCGGCGCCTTTCAGCGCGGCAAATCCCACCGGCGAATTCTGCAGCGTGGCGATCAGCGTGAGTTCGGAGGCGAGACGCTTGCCGAATTGCTCTTCGTCGTCGGCGGCGCTGATCCAGGCTTCCTGCTGCGCCTGGTTGTAATCCTCGCCGGTCAACTCCTCGATGCTCGCGGCAAAGATCGCCGCCAGCACCGGCGTATCCTCGGCGAGGAACGGCCGCAGAGCAGGTTTGGGCAGCGCCTGTCCCATGGGCTCAAAATACTCCGAACAGTTTTAGGGCCAGCACGACCGCGGCCGCGATCACGATCACGATCCATTTGAGCACGATGTAATAGCGCCAATGCTTAGGAAAAGGCGTGTCGGGACGGCTCATCGCGCCTTTTCCCATGTTGTTATGGGATTGCCTTGAGCATCTTTGCCATCCTTCAGGATCACTGACATTTCAGTTAGCTTTCTGCGAATCTCGTCAGATCTTTCAAAATCTTTTTCAGACCGAGCTGCAAGTCGTGCCGCGATAAGTTCCTCAATCTCCCTATTCGTCATTTCATCGAGGATG
>DATNMT010000649.1:0-9509 GCA_035602495.1 Bradyrhizobium sp. | reverse complement strand
GAAGGATTCGTAGGGATGATGGACGATCAGATCCTTCTGCCGGATCGCGGCGAAGATATCGCCGCCGTGGTCGCGCACCCGTTCGGGATGGCGCGGGACGTAAGGAACGAATTCGAGATCGGGCCGGTCCAGCCTTGTCAGTTGCGACAGCTCATTCATGGCCAGCACGCCGTCGACCAGGAGCACCTCGTCGTCGGTGGTGGAAAGCGCCCGCTGCACGAAGGCGCGCAGCTCTTCCGGCATCTTGGCTTCGATTTCGAGCCGGATCACGGATCCGCGCCGCCGCCGCTTCAGCGCGGTCTCGAACAGGCGGACCAGATCTTCCGCCTCTTCCTCGATTTCGAGTTCGGAATCCCGGATGATGCGGAAAGCGCCCTGGCCCTTGACGGTATAGCCGGGGAACAGCCGGCCGATGAACAGCCCGGTGGCCTGCTCCAGCGTGATCAGCCGCACCGCGCCGTCCTTGCTCGTGGGCATGCGGATGAAGCGATCGATCTTGCCGGGCATGCGAATCAGCGCGTTCATCGGCTTGCCGTCGGAGACCCGCGATAGCTGCAGGGCGACGGTAAAGCCGAGGCTCGGGATGAACGGGAAGGGGTGCGCCGGATCGATCGCCAGCGGCGTCAGCAGCGGGAAAATGTTGTGGAGAAAGTGATCCTCGATCCAGGTTCGCTCGCTCTTGGTGACATCGCGGCCATCGACCAGAACGATCCCGACCTCGGCCAGGATGCCGCGCAGATCGCGCCAGATCGCCTGCTGGTCGCCGGCGAGTTTCGAAACGGTCTCGTTGATGAGCACGAGCTGCTCGGCGGGGGTCAGCCCGTCCGGGCTGCGCTCGGTGATGCCCTCCCGTACCTGGGCCTTGATGCCGGCGACCCGGACCATGAAGAACTCATCAAGGTTATTCGCGGAAATCGACAAAAATCGCACCCGCTCGAGGGCGGGGTGGCGGGGATTGACCGATTCCTCGAGCACCCGGCGATTGAAATGGAGCCAGGAAAGTTCGCGGTTGATGAAGCGTTCGGGGCTATTGGCGATCGCTGGGACAGCCTGCGTATCCACTTCTTTCTCTGTATTTACAATGACTTGCGCGGAATCCATGAAGTTTAAAATCCATCCCAGAGCAGGCGGCGGCGCGGTTCTGGACACAGCCGGCAGAAGCTTGTGCGAACGCGATGTCGTTTCAATGACATGATGTTCCTGAGGCACGCGCCGTCAAGATGCCGCAAGCAGCGCGGCAATCAGCCGTTGCGCAATAATTCAGCCGCCAGCGCCCGGGTTACCGGCCGGCCGAGCCGCAGCGCTTCGCTGTCCAGGAGCTCGACGGCGTGCCTTGCAGCCGCATAGGACCGCTCGATCCGGGTCGCCAGATAGCCCACCACGCTCTCGTCGACCGCGAGCTGGCGGTCGGCGCAAAATTTGACGATCAGCGCGCGAAACAGCGCATCGTCGGGCGGCAACAGCAACACCGTCGGCACGGCGCGCAGGCGCGAGCGCAAATCGCGCAGCTCGATCTGCGACGCCGACGGCGGCACCCGCGCGGTAGCCAGGACGAAGGCCTTGTCCTCCCGCGCCAGGTTCATCAGATGAAACAGGGCGCGTTCATCGCAATCCGGCGGGTTCAGATCCTCGACCACCAAAGCCCCGGTCGCCAGCGCGCCCGGCACGGAGGCAGCCGTCAGCGCATGCGCCGATATCGAGCGCGCGCCGGCTTGCTCGGCCCAGATCGCGGCGAGATGGCTTTTGCCGGAACCCTCCGGTCCGACCAGCAGCATGATCCCGTTGGGCCACTCGGGCCAACTATCGACCAGCGCGAGGCCTGCGGCGTTGGCCGGCCCTTCGAGAAAATTGTCGCGGGTCAGGCTTTCCGCGTGCGGCAGCGCAAAGGCAAGCTGACGGGGCTGAACGCGGCCTGGCACCTAAGGGTTACTCCATGCCGGAACCGGCCGGCGCAAGTTGGTCTCTGGTTTTCGAAACCGCTCTAGCGGACTTCGATCGTGCTCATGTGGCGCACCCACTCCACGAGATAGAGGTAGACGGAAACCAAAGTAAAGATCGTTACAAAACCCATCAGGATCAGATCGTATGGCGCCGGGTTGAAGCCGAAGCCAAGGGAAGCCAGCACCAGTGCCGCGAAAGCCACCTGCGCCACCGTATTGAGTTTCGACACCATCAACGGCTTCATCGGGATCGGCTTGCCGAACAACCATGACACTATCACGGCGGCGACGATCATGATGTCGCGCGAGACCACGAGGATGACGATCCAGCGCGGCACCGCGCCCCAGATGCCGAGCGCCACGTAGATCGAGACCAGGAGCGCCTTGTCGGCGAGCGGATCGAGCAGGGCGCCGAGTTCGCTCGCCATATTGAAGCGCTTGGCGAGAAAGCCATCGACCGCGTCGCTGACGCCTGCGACGATAAAGATCGCAAACGCGATTTCCATCTGGCTGGAGGCAATCGCCCAGACGATGATCGGCACCAGCAAGATGCGGCCCAGCGTAATGATGTTCGGAATACTCACGCGGCGCTTCCCGGCTACCGGCCTGATTTTCAGAAGATCGGGCCCTTTGCAGCCCAGACCGGCTTCCTGTCTATTTAGTATATGCGCGGCCCCCTTGCGAGCCATTGCGCGTGAGCGGAATCCGACGTAACCAGCCGGAATCATCTGGGACGGGCCATGATCGACCGTAAAAGCGGGCTCACTTACGCGGATTCGGGCGTCGATATCGATGCGGGCAATCGCCTGGTCGATCTCATCAAGCCGATGGTTCGCGCGACCGCCCGCGCCGGCGCCGACGCCGAAATCGGCGGCTTCGGCGGGTTATTCGATCTGAGGGCGGCGGGCTTCAAGGACCCCATCCTGGTCGCCGCGACCGATGGCGTCGGCACCAAGCTCAAGATCGCGATCGAGACCGGCCTGCACGGCGGCATCGGCATCGACCTGGTGGCGATGTCGGTCAACGATCTCGTGGTGCAGGGCGCCGAACCGCTGTTCTTTCTGGATTATTTCGCCTGCGGCAAGCTCGATCCGGAGGCCACCGCCGCCATCGTTGCCGGCATCGCGGAGGGGTGCCGGGAAACCGGCTGCGCGCTGATCGGCGGCGAGACCGCCGAAATGCCGGGCCTCTACAAGGACGGCGACTACGACCTCGGCGGCTTTGCGGTCGGCGCGGCCGAGCGCGGCACGTTGTTGCCGCGACCCGACATTGCCGCCGGCGACGCGGTGCTCGGTCTGGCCTCGTCGGGCCTTCACTCCAACGGCTTTTCGCTGGTCCGCAAGATCGTCAAAACTTCGGGTTTGGGCTTCGATGCCCAGGCGCCGTTTTCGCCTGTCATGACGCTCGGCGGCGCGCTGTTGACGCCGACCCGGCTCTATGTGCGGTCGTGCCTGCGCGCGGTCCGCGAGACCGGCGCGGTCAAGGGCCTCGCCCACATCACCGGCGGCGGCTTTACCGACAATATCCCGCGCGTGCTGCCGAAGCATCTTGGCGTCGGCATCGACCTGGCGCGGCTGCCGGTGCTGCCGGTGTTCAAATGGCTGGCCGAGCAGGGCGGTATCGCCGAACTCGAGCTGCTGCGCACTTTCAACTGCGGCATCGGCATGATCGCCATCGTCAAGTCCGAGGCCATCGAGGAGGTCACCGAGCTTCTCACCGAGGGCGGCGAGAGCGTGACGCTGTTGGGCGAAGTGATCCCCGCCGCCGGCGAACATCGCGTGGTCTATAACGGTCATCTCGATCTTTCATGGTGAGGCCATGAAGCGCCGGGTCGCAATCCTGATTTCGGGGCGTGGATCGAACATGGCCGCCCTGATCGAGGCGGCACGTGCTGCGGATTTTCCGGCCGAGATCGTGCTGGTGATTTCCAACCGGGCCGATGCCGGCGGTCTCGAAAAGGCAGCCGCAAGCGGCGTCGCGACGCTAACCATCGAAAGCAAACCGTTCGGCAAGGATCGGGCGGCGTTTGAGACGGTACTGCAGTCGGCGCTGGACCGGCACAGGATCGATCTGATTTGTCTCGCCGGCTTCATGCGGCTGTTCACGGCCGAATTCGTGCGGCGCTGGTACGGAAAGATGCTCAACATCCATCCCTCGCTGCTGCCATCGTTTCCGGGCCTCGATCCGCAAGCCCAGGCGCTGCGCGCCGGCGTGAAGATATCGGGCGCGACCGTGCATTTTGTGATTCCCGAAACCGATGCCGGTCCGATCCTGATGCAGGGTGCGGTGCCAGTCCACGATGACGACACGCCGGAGATCCTGGCAGCGCGAATCCTTGAGGTCGAGCATCGGATCTACCCCAATGCCCTGCGCCTGGTCGCGAGCGACAAGATACGGCTTGAGGGTGAAGTCTGCAAAACGGCCGGCGACGCCGGTTCCGGCGGCAGCTTGGTTTCGCCCGCGATTGAGCAGCGGTGACAAATAAAATCCCCCGGCGGCAGGCCGGGGGGACATCAGGATTGCTTGCGCGGATCGTGACGAAGCTTAAGAGACCTTCAGATTTTCCGCGGAGGTCTTGCCGCGATTTTCCACGAGGTCGTATTCGATCACCTGATTCTCGTTGAGGGTTGTGAGCCCAGCGCGCTCGACCGCCGAGATATGGACGAACACGTCCTTATCGCCGACCATCGGCTTGATGAACCCATAACCCTTTGTCGGGTTGAACCACTTGACGGTGCCTTTTTGCATCGCCTGTCTCCTGGTCTGGACGTAAAAAAGACGCGGCCACGCATTTTGCGTGCCACGCCACAAGCGGGCTTTTCGGATGTCTGCTCAATTTCTCAGTCGCGAAACGCACAGTCGATCGGCCTAAATCCGATTGTACCCGATATTGCAACATGAAATTTGCGGGTTAGCAAGCGTTGGGGGTGGCTCACGAAATCGAGCGGGCGCCGAGACCGACCCTGGTCGCCTGTGGCAGCGGAACAACAACGTCCGGCAATCGCCCTTTGCGGAGGACCAAGGCCGATTGACGCTCCCTCGGAACTGGGGGCAAATCGGCTCCGGCTGGCGTGATTTTGCGCAACTGCCGAGTTGGCGCGCCTTTTTGGAAAAGCAATTGATGTGCGGCTCATCGCGGCCTTCGCGAGCAGGGCAGACCGGGACCGGCCGCGGCTTTGCGAGGGCGGTTGCCGTCGCTTTCACGCTCATGCTGGCCGTCGTTGCTGGCTCGCCGCCAGTCCAGGCGGCAACCACGCCGACCCCGACGCCGACGCCGACGCCGACCGCTTCACCCACACCGACTCCGACACCAACGCCGACCCCCGCGCCAAGCCCCAGTCCGACGCCAACCGCGATCAATTCCGACCTCTCGGCCGGCGCAGCGGTGACAAATCTCGGCAGCAATTTCCTCGAGCGGCTCGGCAACCAGGCCTCATCCGGGTTCGGCCGCAACTTGCGCAATAATCCCGGCGGAGGCGGCGCTTCGGAGACAACGGACGCGCCGAGGTTTCGCACATGGACCGAACTCTACGGAATTTCGGCGAGGGATGACGCGCAGGCCAATTTCGTCGGCGACCATCGTCAGACCTGGGGCGGGGTTGCGGGGATCGGCGCCACGCTGATGCCGGGTGTCAATGCCGGCCTTTCGATCGACCAAAGCCGCACCGCGATCGACGTTCCCTTGGCGCTGCAGTCAGCAACCCTGGACCTCACCCAGTTCGGCTTCAACGCCTCGGTGGACAAGGGGCCGTGGACCTGGGCGGTCGCGCTGGTGCACGGCTTCGGAACGATCGATTCGAGCCGCAACACCGGGCTGGGTATCGCCAGCGCCGCCTACAACGCACACATCGACGGCGCGCTCACCGAGCTCAGCTATTTCTTGAACATGGACCAGAGCCGGATCGTGCCGAAGGCCGCGCTCGAATATGTGCGCGCCGCGACCGGATCGTTTCAGGAGGTCGGCGGTCTCAATCCCTTGATGGCGACCGGCGCGACGGTGGAGCGTTCGCGCATCCTGCTCGGCGCCGAGGTCGGGCACTACTGGATTGTCGACCAGAAGATTTTCGACCTGTCGGCCTATGGCAAGTTCGTCGACAATGTCGAGCAGAATTTCAGTTCGGTCACCGTGAGCCTCGGCCCCCAGAGCATTACCTTGCAGGGCATTGGCGAAAGCCGATACGGCGCGGATGCCGGTGCGTCGGCTTCCCTCAGCCTGAGCAATACCGCGCGGCTCTACATGAACTATGACGGCAAGTTCCGCGCCGCGCTGCAGTCGCATCAGGGGACGGTTGGCTTCGAGTTGAAGTGGTAGCGGTGCGCTAGCGCACCTGTCATTCGCGATCGACGCGGACCACGCGGCCCTTTTCGATCGCAAGCGCGAGCCGGCCGTGCTTCAATGCCAGCGCCGCTTCGCCGAACAGCTCGCGGCGCCAGCCGCGCAGCGCGGCGACGTCGGCGTTGTCGTCGGCCGCGATTTGTTCGAGATCGTCGACCGTCGCAATGACCTTGGTGGCGACGGCATGGCGCTCCGACGTCATCCGCAGCAGGACTTTCAGCAGTTCGACGGTCGCAGCTCCATTTGAATTGCCGCGCGGTTTTTCGAGTTTCGGCAACGTCGCGGGGTCGCGCGCCAGCCCGCGCTGCACGGCGGCCACGATGTCGGCGCCCCATTTCGAGCGGTCAAAGCCCTTCGGCAGCGAACGTAAATTCGCCAGCCGTTCGAGGCTGGTGGGGGCGTGGGTGGCGATATCGCCGACCGCGTCGTCCTTCAGCACGCGGCCGCGCGGAACGTCGCGGCTCTGCGCCTCCTGTTCGCGCCATGCCGCCACTTCCATCAGCACCGCAAGCTCCTTTGGCTTGCGCACCCGCGTCTTCAGCCGCTCCCAGGCGCGTTCGGGATGAAAGTCGTAGGTCCTCGGTGAAGTGAGAATTTCCATCTCGATGCTTACCCAGTCGCTGCGCCCGCGCTTCTTGAGGTCGGCGTCGAGCGCCGTGAACACGTCGCGCAAATGGGTGACGTCGGAGACCGCGTAATGCATTTGCTCCTTGGTCAGCGGGCGCCGCGACCAGTCGGTGAAACGGTGGGTCTTGTCGGGCCGGTGGCCGGTGATGCGCTCGACCAGCTGGTCGTAGGCGATGGAATCGCCATAGCCGAGCACCATGGCCGCTACCTGCGTGTCGAAGATCGGGTGCGGCAGGATGCCGGCCTCGTGCCAGACGATTTCGATGTCCTGACGCGCGGCGTGGAAGACCTTCAACACCTTCTCGTTGGTCATCAATTCGAAGAACGGCTTGAGGTCGATACCCTCGGCCAGCGTGTCGACTACGACCGCTTCCTCGGGGCTCGCCATCTGCACGACGCAGAGCAGGGGATAATAGGTGGTCTCGCGCAGGAACTCCGTATCGACGGTGATGACCGGGTGCCGGGCGAGGCGGCCGCAAACCGCGGCGAGTTCCGAAGTGGTGGTAATCAGATCCATAAACCGTCCATAACGCTTTGGTGACGGCGTTCTGCCGAAAGCGCTGATCTGTCAAGGGTCTTCGAGCAAATTCGAGCCTCGCATTTGGGTCGGACGAGGACTTTTCAACGGAGACTTGGTGGCCGGGCACGCCTGAGCGCGGGCCGGTGCAGCCTACCCGTCAAAACGGGATCGGTCAGTAATCCCGGACGCGCGGGGAGGGCTGCCGTTGCGACGGAACCGCAAGCACGACCAGACACAGCGCAAGCATCGCCAATCCCATGAATTCAAACACCAACGCGTCCACGGCAATCCCCCCCAGCAAACCGTTAGATTTGTCGGGGGCGCATTGACCCTTTGTTAATTTGGGCGCGGCCAGCGCGGAGCGCTTGGCCGAATGGTGCATGCGCGGTTAATGCGTCACGTCCCGCAGAACGTCTGCAGCACGCGCTGGTGCGGTTCCGGCGCTTCCATATAGCCGGCGAAGGCCGGCTGGTCCTCGTAGGGCTTCGACAGCACGGTCAACAGCTCCTCGAACGGTGCAAAATCGTCCCTGATGACGGCGGCGTCGATCACCGCTTCCACCCGGTGGTTTCGCGGGATGAAGGCGGGATTGACGGCGCGCATCGCAGCCTGCCGCTCAGCTGGATTTTGTGGCTCGGCCTCCAGCCGCTTGCTCCAGCGGGCTGCCCATTCATCATAGGCGGCCGGCTCGGCGAACAACTGGCGGACCTCGCCATCATGATCGGGGTCGAGCGCGGCATCGCTGAGGCGCCGGAATGTTAGGGTGAAATCGGCCTGGTTCCTGGCCATTGCGTCCAGCAAGTCTTGCGCGAGCGCCTGATCGCCGTCGTGCTCCGTGAAGAGCCCAAGTTTTGCCCGCAGCCCGGCCTTATAGGCGGTGTTGAATGCTTCAGCGAAGCCGCCGAGCGCCGTTTGCGCCTCCGATACGGCCTTCTCCTGATCCTCGGAAAACAGCGGCAACAGGCATTCCGCCAGCCGCGTCAGGTTCCAGAGCGCGATCCGCGGTTGGTTGGCGTAGGCATAGCGGCCCATCTCGTCGATCGAAGAGAATACCTTCGCCGGGTCGTACTGGTCCATGAACGCGCAGGGGCCATAATCGATGGTTTCGCCCGAGATCGAGGTGTTGTCGGTGTTCATGACGCCGTGGATGAAACCGACCAATAGCCAGCGCGCGACCAGCTCGGCCTGGCGCGCGATCACGCGGTCCAATAGCGCGTAATAGGGACGATCGGCATTGGCAACTTCCGGGTAGTGGCGCGCGATGACGTGGTCGGCGAGCCGGCGTACCCCGTCGGTGTCGCTGCGTGCCGCAAAATACTGGAAGGTGCCGACCCGGATATGGCTCGACGCGACGCGGGTGAGAACCGCCCCCGGCAACGCCGTCTCGCGCAGCACGCTCTCGCCGGTCATGACGGCGGCCAGCGATCGGGTGGTGGGGATGCCGAGCGCCGCCATCGCCTCGCTGACGATATATTCGCGCAACACCGGACCGAGCGCGGCGCGGCCGTCGCCGCGACGCGAGAATGGCGTCGGGCCCGACCCCTTGAGCTGGATATCGCGGCGGACGCCGTCGGCGTCGATCACCTCGCCGAGCAGGATGGCACGGCCGTCGCCGAGCTGCGGCACGAAATGACCGAACTGGTGGCCGGCATAGGCCATCGCGATCGGGTCGGCGCCGTCGGGAATGCGCTTTCCCGCCAGGATCTCGACCCCTTCGGGGCTGGCGAGCCGGTCTGGATCGAGACCGAGCTGGATGGCCAGGCGCCGGTTCAGCTTGATCAGCCGGGGCGCGATGACCGGCGTCGGCGCCACGCGGGCGAAGAAGTTCGCCGGCAGCGCCGCGTAGGTATTTTGGAAGGGAAAATGGACCGTCATGGCCAACAAGATAAGCGCGCTTAGGAATTAGACAATCGGCTTGGGGGGCGCCCCGAAACGGACCCCTTTTTGGCGCCGAAACAGCCCCGGCATTCGGTTGCCGCCCCCCGCGGCCTCGGGTAAACCCTGACGCTCTTTGCGGGGCCGCCTCCGGGCCCCCGATTCGATCCTCCGACATCTGTTTTGGAACATCCATGCATCGTTACCGGTC